>NZ_DASYCH010000093.1:0-9616 GCF_036500295.1 Puia sp.
AGCAAGCGATTATTGACTATGTTCGCTATTACAATCATGACAGGATCAAACTAAAACTAAAAGGCTTGAGCCCGGTGCAATACCGAACCCAAGCCGCTTAACTTAATTTTTAAACCCGTCTAAACTTTGGGGGTCAGTTCATTTGGGAGGCTTTTCCTATTATCTGAAAAACTCTTATTGTTTGCGGGTGTTCTGACGGCGTTGTTTGTAGTTGATACCCGTCTGACGGCCATTACCTGCCGGGCTGCCGACACGATCCATCGCGCAACGGAAGCCGACCGTGCTGTTGGCCTGATCTTCTTCAAGGAAGCGGCGGGTGCCGGGGCTGAGCCAGTAGGCGCGGTCGTTCCAGCTACCCCCCTTGATGACGCGGGATTTGTTGCTGATGAGGGTGGTCTTACCATAACCGTAAGCAATGCCGGAGATGGTGGAGTCACCGTCAAGATAGTTGATCACGTCACCCTTCTGGTAGTTACGGCGGGTGATGCTCTCGGAATCGGTGACGGCACGCATCTTGATGCGACCAAGGCTATCGCGTTCGGCCTTCCCTTCCTTGCCGTAGTCGACGGTTTGGAATTTGTTACCGCGGTAGGGCGAAACGTCGTCGGCGTCCTGACCCGTCATCGGGCGATAGACGTCGGCTACCCACTCACTCACGTTACCGGACATATTATAAAGACCGAAGCCATTGGGGAAGAAAGATTTTACAGGTGCGGTGTAAACGGCGTTGTCATTCAGACCACCGGCCACACCCATATTGTCACCCGCGCCGCGTTTGAAGTTGGCCATAAAGGTACCCTGCCAGCTGCCATGACGCGTATCGCGAAGGCCGTTGACGTTGCTGCTCCAGGAATAGACCTGTTTGTTGGCGATCAACTCCTCACCGTGTTGCCCATCCTTTTTGGCAGGCATCGGGTTCTGGCTGATATAGCCAAGAGCGGCGTATTCCCACTCGGCTTCCGTCGGGAGGCGGTAGTTGGGAAGAAGGATCCCGTCTTCGAAGGTAACCTGGGTACGGGGGGTACCGTTGGGGTTCTTGAGGGGATTGCTCTTCGTACGGGCTTTCTTATCGGGAGTGGCCTGGAACTCACCCATGAGGTAAGCCTTCGTGTTGAAGTTTTCCTGGCCGAGACCTTGAAGGTTCTTAACGGCGTTTTGGTTGATATAACCGCGATCCATCAGAAGCTTTTCGTTGACCCGGTCACTGCGCCACAGACAGAAGTCATGCGCTTGTTTCCAGGTTACGCCTACCACAGGGTAGAAGTTATACGAGGGGTGGCGGAAATAATATTCGACCATGGGTTCGTTATACGCCAGTTCACTGCGCCAGCACAGGGTGTCGGGCAGGGCGGCATCCCGCACAGCTTTGTACTCGTCGGCGTCAAACACCAGGTTGATCCAGTACAGATATTCGCGGTAGTGGATATTTGCCACTTCGGTCTGGTCGATGTAGAAGCTATTGACAGTCACACGTCTGGGGACGTTGTTCCAGTCTCTCATCACATCTTCCTGAGTCGCGCCCATGGTGAATGTACCACCCTGAACGAACACCAGGCCGGGACCGGTACGTTGTTCTTTTTCTTTCGAAACCTGGAATCCGCCCATCTTTGAGTCGTTGTAGTTCCAGCCGGTGACGCTGGACTGCTCCGGCTTCTTTTTAAAGCAGGAGGCAAAGAAGGATACGGAGATTGCCAGGATTGCTAGGTTTTTCAGATTCATAATTTGACGCATTTAGCCGTAAAGAGAAGAAACGCTCCCTTGAGGGTAATTATTGTATAAAAATACGTGCCGAACTTATTCACAGTTGCCAGCAATGGGACAAATTCCAGGCCGGAGAATCCGATTGAACCGGAAAGTTTTATATTTACCGCCCCGGGGCAGGCCGGACACACGGTTCGGTACGGACTTTGTTTACCAAGGCGGGCAATATTTTTGCCCGGCCTCCGTTGGAGAGGAGTTGCAACGAGGGTGTTTATCAAGGGCGTCGGCCGACCCGGCAAACAACCATCACAAATTTGCAATATCTTAAAAATCATTAATTTAGCAGCCTATATCGCAAATCTACATCTCTACGTTTGTAAAAAATGAAAATTAATCAGCTCATGAAAAGATTTTACCAGGGATTAGCTGCTTTATTAGTGTTAGTCTTTGCGGGGCAGGAAGGCGCGTTGGGCCAGACAGCCAATCAGCTCAATGTTACCACCACTGCCGTACCTTTCCTACGGATCTCTCCGGATGCCCGTGCCGGAGGTATGGGCGACCTGGGTGTCGCCACCTCACCGGATGCTTCCTCATCCTTTTACAACCAGGCAAAGATCCCCTTCGCCAAGAAGGACCTGGGCATTGGCCTGACCTATACTCCCTGGTTGAAAGACCTGGGACTCAACGATGTATATCTTCTTGCATTCTCCGGCTACAAGAAACTGGACGATCTTTCCGCACTGTCAGCCTCGATCCGGTATTTCAGCCTGGGGAATATTCAGTTCACAGATTTTAATGGCAACGAACTGGGCAGCGGTCACCCCCGGGAATTCAGCTTCGATCTGGGCTATTCCCGGAAGCTCGCCGATAAGCTGAGCATCGCCCTGGCCGGCCGGTACATCTATTCCAACCTGGCTTCGGGCTATGCCGCCAGCGGCAGCACCTATCAGCCGGGAAAGACCTTTGCCGCCGATATCTCCCTGTACTATCACGGGGTGACGGATGACAAGGGTGGCTGGAACTTCGGCCTGGCGCTGACCAACCTGGGCGGCAAGGTCGGCTACACCAACTCCGCGGTCGAAAAGGATTTTATCCCCGCCGATCTTGGCCTGGGGGCAAGCTATACCACCATTTTCAACGAGGACAACAAGCTGATGGTGGGGCTGGATATCCACAAGCTATTGGTTCCCGTTCCGCCGACGGCTACCGGCAACGACTCCATCGACAATGTCAATATCGCCGCCTATCATAACAAGTCGCTTACGGGCAGCTGGTTCAGCAGCTTTGGCGGCGAGAACCAGTTCAAGAGCCTGCAGTTCTCCCTGGGTGCGGAGTATGCGTACCAGGATCAGTTCTTTGTCCGCGCCGGTTACTACTACGAGGACCCGACAAAGGGCGACCGGAAGTATTTCAGCGTAGGCGTCGGTTTGAAGTACAATGTCATGGGGCTTAACTTCTCCTATCTCGTGCCCTCGGGCAGCGGGACGAACCGCAACCCCCTGTCCAACACACTTCGGTTCGGGCTGACCTTCGATCTCGACACCAACGAGGGGAATACCAATACCCAGACGACGACCAACTAACTTCATCATATAGTACATATCTTTGAAAGGTCCCGGATTGTCCGGGACCATTTTTTTATACCAAAGGCGCGATCATATGGGAATGCGGATCGGTTTCGGAATAGATTTTCATCAGCTGGCGGAGGGCCGGGCCTTCTGGCTGGGCGGGGTGCAGGTCCCCTCACCGCGGGGAGCCGTGGGGCATAGCGATGCCGATGTGCTGATCCATGCCATCTGCGACGCCCTGCTTGGGGCGCTGGCGCTCGGGGATATCGGGCAGCACTTCCCCAATACCGATCCCGCGTACAAGGATATCGACAGCAAGATCCTGCTGGCAAAGACCTGGCGGCTGGTGAAGGACCGTGGGTGGCGGGTGGTGAACATCGACAGTACGGTGACGCTCGAGGCGCCGAAGATCATGAAGTATGCGCCCGCGATGCGCGAGACCATGGCCCGGTTGTTGGAGATCACCATGGAGGACGTCTCCATCAAGGCGACGACGACGGAGCAGATGGGGTTTGTCGGCCGGGGCGAAGGGCTCGTGGCCTATGCGACGGTACTGTTGGAGAAGATTTAGGAGGGCCCATGGCTTCGTCAGGATGGGCCGAAGGCCAATCGGCCGAAGGCCCGTCATAAGACGGGCGAAGCGCAGGGCTTATTTTTTAGCTTAAGCCCATAGCTTCGTCCTATATTTGCGAAATGTCAATGATAAAGGTTAAGATCATCAACCAATCTCCCAATGCCCTGCCCGAATATGCAACGGCCGGGTCTGCGGGCATGGACCTCCGGGCCCATCTCGAAGCGCCCGTGGTTTTGCAACCGCTGGAAAGGCAGCTGATCCCTACCGGCCTGTTCATGGAACTCCCCCATGGCTACGAAGCCCAGGTGCGCCCCCGCAGCGGACTGGCGATCAAACAGGGGATCACCTGCCTCAACACCCCCGGCACCATCGACTCCGACTATCGGGGCGAGATCAAGGTGATCCTGATCAATCTCTCGCAGGACCCGCAGACCCTGCATCCCGGCGACCGCATCGCGCAGATGGTGGTCAGCCCCGTGATCCAGATCGGCTGGGAGAGCGTCGAGATCATCAATGAAACGGCCCGTAACGCCGGCGGATTCGGACATACAGGAAAATTGTAATTAACCTATGCAGAAATTCATTGCGGCCCTCGTCCTCGGTTTGGTAGTGATCGGTTTTATGGGGGGCTGCCGCGGCACCAAGAAGATACAGAAGGCGATCGCGACGACGGCCATTCCCCGGGATACGACGGGTGATGCCGCCCGGGCGGCGGCGCGGGCCTCAAAGCCCCATGATGCCCATGCCGACTCGATGGAAGTGATCCGGCAGTCGCTCGTGGGCCTGGTCCATAACACCATCGACTTCCAGACTTTTTCGGGCCATATGCATGTCCACTATGAAGGCGCCGACGGCAAGGGCTCCGAATTCAATGCCGTCGTGCGGATCAAGAAAGACAGCATGATCTGGGTCTCGATCAACGCCTTCGCGGGCATCGAGGCCTTCCGCCTGCTGATCACCCCCGACAGCGTGAAGATCCTCGACAAACTAAAGAAGATTGCCCGCCTGCGGTCCGTCACCTACCTGCAGGAACAGATCCACCTGCCCATCGATTTCATTACCCTGCAGGATCTGCTCATCGGCAACCCCATCTATGTGGATACCGCGCGTATCCTCTTCTACAAAGAGGATAACAAAGGAGTGACCCTGTTCAGCGCCGGTACCCCCTTCCGCAATTACCTTACGCTCAACCCCGACTATACCCTCCAGCACAGCAAGCTCGACGATGTCGACCCCCTGCGGGCCCGCACCGGCGACCTCACCTATGGGGAGTACGACCACGGCGGAGGAATGAATTTCTCGACCTACCGGCGCATATCTGTTGCCGAGAAGACGAAGGTGGATATCGAGATCAACGTGAAGCAATTCAAGTTTAACGAACCTTTAAGCACTTCTTTTCAGGTTCCGAAAAATTATAAGCGCCGTTAGACGTTACTATTTTGTAACTTAAGGTATATGCTGAAAAAACTCGCAACTGCCGCAGTTGTCTTACTGGCTTTCGCCGGCCGGTTGGCTGCCCAGCAGCCCCCCGTTCAGAGTCGGGCAGACCTGGAAAAAGAACGGGCCACCATCCAGAAGGAGATCGAGGACGTGAAACGGACCCTTGACGAGACGCATACCCACAAACGCGAGACCCTTGGCCAGCTGGCCCTGTTGCAGCGCCGGCTGAAGCTGCGGGAGTCGGCCATGCGCAATATCAACACACAGATCAACGTGATCCAGGGCGATATGAACGAGTCCTGGCGCGAGATCCTGAAGCTGCGGTCCGAACTGGACACCCTCCGGGTCCAATATGCCCAGAGCGTCGTCTTCGCCTATAAGAACCGCAGCAGCTATGACTTCCTGAACTTCATTTTTTCCGCCTCCAATTTCAACGACGCCATCCGGCGCATCCAATACCTGAAGTCTTACCGGGCCTACCGGGAAGAACGGGCCGAGAATATCCGCCGCACCCAGGATCTGCTCAAGGGCAAGATCGACGGGTTGAAGGTGACGCGTCAGGCAAAGGACGAAGCGCTGAAGAAACAGAACCGGGAACGGGCCCTGCTCGAGGATGAAAAGAAGGAGAAGGATGCCATGGTCAACCGGCTCCAGTCACAGGAGAAGTCGCTGAAGAAAGAGATGGCGGCCAAACAACGCCAGGACCAGAAGTTGGCCGGCGCTATCAATGCGGCGATCAAACGCGCGCGCGACCTGGCGATCAAAGAGGCGAGAAAGAATGCGGATGCGCGGGCTGCTTCGGATCGGGCTATCGCTGCCGACAGGGCCAATGCCGCAAAGGCAAACCGGCCGGACGAAGCTGCCGTGGCGCCGGCTACCCTCAATACAGTGAAGACGTCCGCCAAGTCGGTGTTCTCTTCCGAAGAGGACGTACATCTGACCGGGGACTTCGAGATCAACAAACACCGGCTTCCCTGGCCGGTATCCGGGACGATCTCCATGTCCTTCGGCCGGCATGAATATATCAAAGGGATCTGGCACGACAACGCGGGGATCACGATCGACGTGCAGGCGGGAGCCGCGGTGAAATCCATCTTCAAAGGCGAGGTGCAGAGCGTCTTCAGCGTCGGCGACGTCCAGGCAGTTATGATCCGGCACGGGAAATACTTTACCACCTACTCCAATCTCTCCACCGTTTCGGTGACCAAGGGGCAGCAGGTGTCGACCGGGCA
Source organism: Puia sp. (assembly GCF_036500295.1). Lineage (NCBI taxonomy): Bacteria > Pseudomonadati > Bacteroidota > Chitinophagia > Chitinophagales > Chitinophagaceae > Puia > Puia sp. Next base: position 6,516 of record NZ_DASYCH010000093.1, read on the forward strand.
GATCATCGGCCGGGTAGGCGAGATCGCGCAGTTGGAGTTTGTCCTTTCAAACGAAAAAGGGAATAACCTCAACCCCGAGACCTGGTTGCGGCCGTGATGGATGCGTCAGGGATCGGCAGGAGCGCCGTGCGCGACAGAGAGCCCGGCCCTTAGGGGACGCCCTAAGCCAGCGTCAGGAACCGGTTATACAACGCCTCATACTGCGGGACGATGCGGTGAATATCAAAATTCTTCGCATGGGCGGTGGCGTTAGCCTTGAACTCTTTTAGCGTCTCATCGTTCTGCAGGATGCGGATGGCGTGCTCGCTCATCGCATGAATATCCCCCACATCATCGAGGAAGCCCGTTTCGCCCTGGATCTGAATTTCCGGGAGCCCGCCCGCATTGGTCGAAACCACGGGAACGCCCGCCGCCATCGCTTCGAGTGCGGCCAATCCAAAACTCTCATATTCCGAGGTGAGGAGAAATAGATCGGCTACGGCCAGGATATCCTCCATCTGTTCCTGCTTGCCTACGAACCGGGTGTCGTCGCAGATATCGAGGTCGCGGCAAAGGCTCTCCGCGCCGGAGCGTTCGGGACCATCGCCGACGAAGAGCAGCTTACTCGGGATCTTCTTGCGAACGATCTCGAAGATCCTGACGATATCCTGTACGCGTTTCACCTTGCGGAAGTTGGACGCGTGGAGGAGGATACGTTCGCCGTTGGGCGCGATGACCCGGCGGAAGGCGTCGATCGGTTTGCGATGGAAGCGGTGGGTGTCGACGAAGTTGTGGATCACGCGGATCTCCTTCTCGATGGGGAAGGTGCGGAAGGTCTCGTCGCGCAGGTTCTGCGAAACGGCCGTGATGGCGTCGCTTTGGTTGATCGAGAAGGCGACGACGGGGGCAAAGGTCTTGTCGCGCCCCACGAGCGTGATATCGGTGCCGTGCAGGGTGGTGATGACGGGGATATAACGGCCCTGCGCCTCGACGATCTTCTTGGCCATGTAAGCCGCGGAAGCATGCGGGATGGCATAGTGCACATGTAGGAGGTCCAGCTGGTGGTTGATGATGACATCGACCATCGAGCTGGCGAGTGCCGTTTCGTAAGGGGGGTAGTCAAAAAGCGGATAGTTGGACACGCGCACCTCATGGTAGAAGATGTTCGCGTTGAACTCATTGAGCCGAACCGGTTGCTGGTAGGTGATAAAATGCACCTGGTGACCTTTGTCGGCCAGGGCCTTTCCCAACTCCGTGGCCAGTACGCCGCTTCCACCAAAGGTGGGATAACAGACAATTCCTATGCGCATATTTTATTTTTTGCCGTTGGCTAAGATAATAAGATTCCTACCTTAGCGGCAAATTAACATCGATGCACCCTAAATTGTTGAGTCGCAGTTTACTAATCTTTTTATTGGTAGTTACGGCAGGTGCCGCGTGGGGGCAGACGGGGGAGGATTCCGTGCTGATCCGCCGGCTGGCGGACACGATCTTGACGGACGGCAAGGCCTACGGCAATCTGCGGGTGCTGACAAAGACGGTGGGGGCGCGGCTTTCGGGCAGCGCCGGTTACTATAAGGCCGAGAAATGGGGCCAGGCGGCCCTGCAGGACGCGGTGGCCGACAAGGTCTGGCTGCAGGAGTGCATGGTTCCGCATTGGGTGCGGGGTGGAAAAGATGAGGCGAACTTCTGGACCGACAGCAAGGCCGGCATGGCCGGAAATGCGCGGCAGATGGGCGCATTGGATATCCTGGCGCTGGGCAATTCGGTGGGCACGGGGCCCAGGGGCATCAAGGCGCCCTTGATCCTGGTCCACAATTTTGACGAACTGGAGCAGCACAAAGACGACCTGAAAGGCAAGATCGTCTTCTACGACTATAAATTCAACCCCTTCTTCGTCGAGACCTTCCAGGCTTATAGCGATGCGGTGCGGTACCGGGGCGCGGGCGCAAGCCGCGCGGCGAAATATGGGGCGCTGGCCGTGCTGGTGCGGAGCATGAGTTCTTCTATCGATAACAACCCGCATACCGGCGCGATGAACTATAGCGATACCACACACAAGATCCCGGCCGTCGCGGTGGGGCTGCGCGATGCGGACCGGCTGGCCGCCGTTTTGGAAGACGGGCGGAGCGTTGTCAGCGTCTCTCTCCATACGAACGCCCATATGCTGCCCGATACCCTTGCGCACAATGTCATCGGCGAGTTGCGCGGTTCGGAATTCCCCGATCAGTATATCACGGTGGGCGGTCACCTCGATTCCTGGGACCCCGCCGAAGGGGCGATGGATGACGGCGCGGGCTGCGTACAGTCGATAGAGGTGCTGCGGGCGCTGAAGGCGATCGGCTATAAGCCACGGCATACCATTCGCATAGTACTTTTCGCCAATGAAGAGAATGGCGGCCGCGGCGGTCGCGCCTATGCGGCGGCGGCGAAGGCGGCAGGCGAGAAGCATCTGCTGGGGCTGGAGAGCGATAACGGCGGGTTTACGCCGCGCGGGTTTACGCTGTCGTTGTCGCCGGAGAAACTGGAAGCAGTTCAACCCTGGGTATCCCTGCTAAAGCCTTATGGCGTCTACGAACTGGCGAAAGGCGGCGGCGGCAGCGATGTCGGTCCGATGCAGTCGCAACTCGGCGCCGTGGTCGGCGAACTGCGGCCCGATTCGCAACGCTATTTCGACTATCACCATGCGCGCAACGACGTGCTCGAAAACGTGAACAAGCGGGAGCTGGAGATGGGTACCGTGAATATGGCCGCGCTGATCTATCTCGTCGATAAGTATGGGTTCTAAATAACTGATCCGGTATGAAAAAAATTGTCGGGATAGTCGTGGCGGTGATCGTGCTGGGTCTGGCGATCTGGTTCTACTTCCGCTATGAGCGGCCCTTTGGCGAAGGCGTGAAGGCGGGCACGCTCAACTATGTCGTCTACAAAGGATATCTCTGGAAAACCTATGAAGGCGAGGTGATCCTCGCCGGGTTCCAGAACAAGCCGAACAGCGCGCTGCAAAGCAACGAGTTTACCTTCAGTATCGAGAACGAAGCCGTCGCCAAACGGCTCGAGCTGGCCAGCGGCAAAGAGGTGCAGCTCCACTACTACGAATATCTCGGCGCCCTGCCCTGGCG
>NZ_DASYCH010000094.1:0-97560 GCF_036500295.1 Puia sp.
TGATAAAAAAGACGAGCGTGATCGCAAAATTGAAGATCACAATACCCATCCGTAATTTGGCCGGATCGACCCGCCGCGTATACCAGGCTCCCAGGTAGCCGCCGGCAATGGTCGCCGTCATCATGATAACCGTGGGCAGCCAGGCCACTTTTCCCGCGATGATGAACAGCACCACCGCGATCGAATTGGCGATGCCCACAAATAGTGTTTTGTTAGCGTTGATCACCTTGATATCCGATACGCCAAAGAGGGCCCAAACCGCCATCATCATGATCCCGACGGCGCCCCCGAAATAACCTCCGTAGATCCCCAGCAGAAACTGCCCGCCCAGGATCAACCCCGGACCGATACGCATCTTCCGGCGAAGCCGGTTACCCAACTGCCGGCCAAACGCAAAGGCCAGCGAACCGGTCAGCAGAAGCCAGGGAACAAGAGTATTAAAACTGGCGGAAGGAGTATATAACAACAGAAGCGCCCCGGCACACCCCCCGGCAAGGGTCAATATGACCATCCATGTCATCGAAACCCCGGGAAACGGTTGGATATATTCCCGGAACTTCCAGGCGCTGGCCAGACTGCCGGGAAAAAGCGCCACCGTGCTCGAAGCATTAGCCTGGATCGGGGGCACTCCGCTATAAACCAACGCAGGAAAAGTAATAAAGCTGCCACCTCCGGCTGCGGCATTGATGGCCCCTGCCAGCAGGCCGACGACGAAAAGGAGAATAGCGGTAGCCGGATGCATAGCGGCAAAATTAAGCCGCTATCGTATTCAATGCATTATTATCTCCCGGCCCACTCAATTACCGGTAATGTTAAGCCGCAGCGGAGCAAAGTCGTGGGACTGGATCCCGATCAACCCATAGGCGGTCTCTCCGCTCTAGATCTCTCTATCGTGGAGATCGAACTCTTCCAGCTCTGTCCGAAAGTGCTTATTGGCTGTCGCCGCAACGGCAACGTTCAACACCGTGATGCCGGGTCCCGGGATAAGACCTATCGGAAAACTATTGCTGGATGTCTCCGTGTTGGAGATGCAAACTTTTTATTGTTGGATTGCAGGAGCACATCAAACTTATACGCGAAGTTGTCGCTCCCGGAAGATTCCGGATAATGCAGCCTGTCCGGGCGAATAGGCTTGTAAAATGTGGCATAGGATAGGGCTTTCCGGTAAAAACCCGCGGCGCCTTTGCCCGCGGGTTTTTATTTACGCCATAAGGGGTTGAAAATCCCGCCATGGCGTAATTACCTCACAAACAAGCCCACCATGAAAGCAATACGACTACTGATGATCTCGGCCCTTTGCGCGATGGCCCAACTCCTTTTTGCGCAGGAAATGCCCGCCGGCATAAACGACGCATTAAAGGCCGATGACTCCGCAAAACTGGCCACGCTGGTAACAAAGGATAATGTCAGCAACTGCTACCAGGAAGGCTCCTGGCAATACAGCCCGCTCTCCCAGGCCATTCGCCACAACGCGGTGAAATGCTTCAACCTGCTGATCGCCATGGGCGCAGATGTCAATAAAAGCTGTAGCGGTTATGTTCCGCCCCTGATGCATGCCGCAAAATACGGCCGCCTCGAAATGGTGAAGATACTCGTGTCGAAAGGTGCAAATGTCAATTATAAGTATAACGGCGACTATACCCCCGCCGATGGCGAGACCCCGCTGACCTACGCCGAAAAGAATAAGCATTCCGACGTAGCAGCCTACCTGCGTTCGTTAAAATAACCCCTCCCTTCAAATAAAAACCCGCGGCGCCTTTGCCCGCGGGTTCTTTTATTATCAACATAAACGCTGAGACCAACACCCAACCTACGGCCACGCCGGCAGATCGGTATCCACGCTTTTCCTCCGGGCATGCTGTGTAAGGAAAAACTCCCTTGCCCTTTCTAAGGCCTCCCGGATAGCGCTGCCCTCATCTACCCCATTTACCATCAGATTATTTGCGATCTCAACGGCTTTCTGGCGAAGCCTTACCGGTTGATTCCGATAGGCCGCCGGATAACTCCCATTACTCCATGACATATGTATTTCCCTTTTTTTACCGCTATGGAAATCTCATGCCAGCCAGTTCCCCCATATTCTATAAATTGTCCAAAATTTCGGCGATGCCCCAATCAAGACGAAGCTTCCTGCGCAACGGCGCCCACCTGGCCGCCCTCGCCGCTATCGGCCCGCTGGCTACCGGCAGCGAAACGCGCGCAAACTCATCCCCCGCAAGCACATCCGCAAACCCGTCAGCCCCCAACTCATCCCCCGCAAACTCATCAGCCCCACCCAATACCACCAGCGGCATCCAGATAGGCCCCGACTGCTTCGTCGACGAAGGCACCGACAAAGTCCTCGACATCCTCCAGGAAAAAGGCGCGGTCAACACCCTCTATCTTAGCACCTTTACCTACGACCGCGGAATCATCGGTCGAACGCCTGGAAAAGACTTTCCCGGCCATGGCGTCGACGCCACCGATAAAAACTATTTCCATGGTGGCAATTATGCCACACCCCATGCAAAATTCTATACAAACACCGCAATAAAAGGGGAACGCCTCAAGGCGCCGGATCTGGGTAATTTCGATATCCTCGCCGAGGTACTGCCAAAGGCGAAACGCCGCGGCATGAAGACCATCTGCTCGATCCAGGACGGGTTCAGCTATCCCGCCGATATGCCCTTTGTCGCGGAGATGCATGAGATCGATCTCCAGGGCCGGAAAAGCGGGGCCTTATGTTTCTTCAACCCCGACGTCCGGGAGTTTTGGACCTCCGTGGCCCGCGACCTCTGCTCCTCCTACGACATCGACGGCGTTCTGCTGTTCAACGAACGCAACGGCCCACTGCTGAATGCCATCGGCGTAAGCCATGCCCAAGCCATCGATTCGGCCCGCGTCACCTGCTTCTGCCCGCATCACGAGCGAGCGGCCAAAGCCCACGGCATCGATTTCCAACGCGCAAAGGAGGGCTATGCCCAACTCGATCGCTTCGTACAAAAAGCATTGAACGACCAACGCCCCTCCGACGGCTATTATGTCGAATTCGAACGCCTCCTGCTCCGCTATCCCGAGATCATGGCCTATAACCAGCTTTTCGACACCGGCAAACACCAGATCCTAAAAGATATTTACACCTCCGTCAAGTCCATTCGCAAGGACCTCGAGGTCGGCTTCCACATCGAACATACCAACTCTTTCAATCCCCTCTACCGCGCCACCCGCGACTATGCGCAGCTGGCCGAACTCGCCGACTTCCTCAAGGTCGTGGTGTATAACAACTGCGGCGGCGAACGCTATGTCAATTTCATCCGCAACATCAGCCAAACAGTGTTCCGCGACGTCCCGCCGGGCGAACTCATGCAGCTTAACAACCGCCTGCTCAACTACGCCAACGAAGCGCCGATAGAAACGCTCGCCGCTGCCGGACTCTCCCCCGACTATGTCTTCCGGGAAACCCAACGGGCCAAAGCCGGGGTAGGAGGGAAGTGCCGCATCCTCCCGGGGATCGATGTCAATATCCCCACCGGGGCGAAAAGCCGGAAAGCCTCCCCCGACGACACCTACCAGGCAACCCTAAGCGCCTTCAAAGGCGGCGCCGACGGGGTCATCCTTTCCCGTAAATATTCTGAAATGCGCCTCGACAACCTCGCCGCCGCCGGCCGCGCCATCCGCGAATCCGCCAGGGTCCAACGCTGACCCGAAGCAGTCCTTGGTGCCAAAAAAGATTAGGTAATTACCCGCCTCTCACGGCAGGCTTCCAGCTACGGTCTCATCCTGCTTGTGCTCCAGCAACCGCAACAGCGGGTCCAGCTGCGGATGGATCACCACCCGCGTCCGGCGATTGGCCGCACGCCCTTCCGGCGTGTCCGTCGGCGCCATCCCGGGATATTCACTCCGCCCCGCGGCCGTCATCCGCAGCGGCGAGATGGAAAAGTCCGTTTGCAATATGCGGATCACCGATGTCGAACGCTTAACACTAAGATCCCAGTCGTCGACAAGTACCTCCTGCGGATGCACCACGCTTTCGGTATGAGCCAGCACCGTAAACTCGACATCGGGTTGATCGTTCAAGACCCTCGCCAGCCGGCCCAGCACCTGCTTTGCCTTATCATCTATTTTGTAGCTGTCGCTGTCACTGTTGAACAGCAGTTTTTCGGAAAGATCGACATAGACCGTCCCCTTCTCGATCTTGATCGCCGCATCCTCGCCATAGCCGCCAAGCGCCGCCTTTAACTGGAGCACCACGGCAAGGTTCACCGAGTCACGATGGGAGATCGCAGCCCGCAACTGCTGGATATAGATGTCTTTCGCCCCGATATTATCGAGACTGCGCTTGATGCTCTCGGCCTGCGCGCTGCTAAGCGTGGACAGATCCAGTAGCTGTTTCCGTAAAGAGGTGTTGTTATCCTGCGTGGCGGTGAGCAGCCCGTTCAGGCTGGTCATTTGTGATTGGATATCCTTCTTCTGTTGGGTGAGATCGGCATTGGAGGTCTGGCAGGTTTTCAGCGTCTGCATCGTCCAGGCATAAAGCGAGTCGCTTTTCTGCGCATGGGTCTCCATAGCCTTAAATTTTCCCGAGCTGACACAGCTGTTGAAGAGGACTACGGTAGGTAAAAAGACAACGAGGTAAGTATGGGTCGGTCGCATAAAAGGGTTTATCGCCCCCAAATTACTACATATTTCCCTTTTTTGCCAACCCCGCCTTAGGATACCTCCGTCAGCTCCATTTTGAACGTCAGCACCGAGGACCGGGTCATCTGGATCGTCACTTTCTTATCCTGCAGGAACTTCCTCATCACCGGGTCGGCATTCAGCACCGCAAAAAGGTCTTTTCCCATCGGGGGAAGACTGATGCTGTTTTCCACCTTCCCGTTCAGGATGTCCAGGTTAAAGGAAAAATTGGGATTCTTTCTGTTGTCGATGGATTGAAGCTCTATCTTACTCAAGGTGATCTGCTGCGCTTCATTTATGGCCTTTTTCAGCAGGATTCTGATGGCGGGCAAATATTTCGTCCACAGCGCAACCGACCTTCCTTCATTCATATTTATACGTTTTTTGGGTGTACCCGGCCCATTAATATAGGCGAATAGATATGCAATGATACGCTTTATTGCGCTGGAAACGGTTATTTTCTCACGCCCCCGTCCCGTAGACAAGTTGTAACACGCTCTTGTCGAGGGATTTACTGCTTATCAGATTCAATCCCATCGCCGGGATTCCCGCTTCAAAATACCGCTTCCCGGCCCCCATTATAAAGGGATGTACCAGTAGCCGGACCTCGTCGACAAGCCCGGCCCGCAGCAGCGAATTCGCCAGTATGCCGCTCCCCTCGATCCGTATCTCCCCACCGGACCCGGCTTTCAACCGGCGTACAGCCTCCACCACATCCTCCCGGATGATCGTCGAATTCGCCCAGGGCGCCGATGCCAGCCGCGTAGAGACCACAAACTTCGGTGAATGATTCAATTTCCCCGCCACCCCGTCCATCTCGCCATCAGGCAATTTTGACCAGTAGGGCATCAGCATTTCGTACGTCGTGCGTCCCATCAAAAGGACGTCCGATCCCATCACAGACTCGCGGATCGCCGCCTGCCGGCTCTTGCTGTCAAAGGGAAAGAACCAATGGGGCATAAGTGCGGCATCAAAGACGCCATCCAGCGTCATCCAGGCCGAAGCTACCAGCTTGCTCATATAATTTTAGTTTTATAAGCACAAGATAGCCCGAGGTCTATCCGGAAAATAGAACAAAACCGACAATCTCAGCCGGCCAACTCCTCGCGGCACGCCGCCAGCTTCCCCGCAGCCACCATTTTCTATCCTTTTAACCCCGCCAAAAACGCAGTCGTCCGCGCCAGATATTCCTTCGGCGTACAACCCGTAAACTGGCGAAACACCCGGATCAGATGGCTCTGGTCTGCATACCCATTATCATAAGCAATATCACTCAGCCGCGAAAACTCCCCCATCGACAACTGCCGGAACGCCGGCTGAAACTGGCAGATCCGGCTGTATGCTTTCGGCGACACCCCTACATGCTCGGCAAAAAGCCGCTGCAAACTTCGCTCCGTCACCCGCAACTCCTCCTGCAGCGACCTCAACGCCCCCCATCCATTATTCGCGGCAATAACCTGCGTCGCATAACCCGCTACCACATTTCCCTCCCGCGCCACCGCGCAAAGCCCAACCACAAACTCCTCCATCAACCGCAACCGCTCATTCAACGCAGCCGATCCCAACTCCCCCGCCAATCCCAATCGCTCCATCAACCCAACCTTCCGCGCATGCGGCCAATCCTCCAACCCCATACAAAGATCCGTCACCTCATCAGCCCGCAACCCAAACAAAGGTCCAAGCCGGTGCGGCTTTAGAAACCAGGCGATCAGGGTCAGGTGACCTGCCGCCCGAACAAGGATTGGCGCCACGTTCTGTCCATATAACACCAACCTCGCGCTGCCGCCAGAACACTGATAGACGATCGATGGCATCGCCTTCGCCACCAGCGGAACATCCCATTCTCCGGACAAATGCTCCACCTGCAACACCGTAATGCCGCTCACAACATCCGCCAGCATCGGCGGTGGCAAAAACTCCCGTAAGATCATAAGTAAATATACAATACATCCTCCGCGGTGTGTAGCCCCGGTCTCGAACACTTTTATTCCTCGGAGCGGCAAGCCTCCAGTTTCCCCGCAATCACCGCCTTCTCTGCCTCCGTTCCCGCCAGCGCCAGAGCCCGCTCGAAATGCGCCACGGCGGCGCCGGCATCGATCCCGCTATAAAGCTCCCCCAGCAAACTGTGATAAAACAAATTCCCCTCCAGCCCCAGCCCCTCCGTCTCCGCGATCGCCGCCGCCTTCCCATATACCCGCGAATAGGCATAGGCCCGGTTCAGCGCCGCCACCGGCAAATACACCTCCATCAAAAGCCGGTTATAAAGCATCAGGATATTCTCCCACTTCTCCTTGCTGTCCGCGGGATGCGTATGCCACCAGGCGATCGCCGCCTCATAATGATACCGCGACTCCAACCCCCGCTCACAGGCCCGGTCAAAGAAATAATTCCCGCGTTCGATCAACTCCATATCCCAACGGCTGCTGTCCTGCTGCTCATACAACACCAGTCCCCCTGCATCGTCGAATCGAGCTTCAAACCGCGAAGCCTGAAAACACATCAGCGCAAGCAACGCATACACATCGGCCCGTACCACCCTGCCTGCCCGGCCGCTCCCGTCTGCATCCCCCTTCACCCCCGCACCGGTGCCCTCCCCCGTCAGCAAAAAACAAAGCCGCATCGCCTCCAGGCAGAGGTCCTTCCTCAAAACCATCGACGGATTCGCGGAATAATATCCTTCATTAAAAAGCAAGTAAAGCGTCATCAAAACCGCATCCAGCCGCGAAGCAAGCCCCGGACCCGCCGGCATCTCCAACTGCACCCCCTCCTCCCGCAACCGTTCCTTCGCCCGGTAGAGCCGCTTGTTGACCGTAGCCCTCGTCGTCAGCAACGCCTGCGCGATCTCGTCGATGGTAAATCCGCAAAGCACCCGCAACGCCAGCGAAACCTGCGCCTCCACCGGGATCACCGGGTGGCAAACGGCAAACATCATCCGCAGCTGACTGTCGACGATCCCCTGCGCCGAAACATCCCATTCCGGTTCCACCCCCTCTCCCCCCGAATTTCGCCTCAGCTCATCTCTTGCCCAATCCCGCACCACCCGCTCATGCTTCAACCCATTGAACGCATTGTTGCGCGCAACGGCATACAGCCAGGCAACGGGGTTGTCGGGAATCCCCTTCATCCCCCAGCTCTCCGCCGCGGACAAAAAGGTTTCAGAGACGATGTCCTCCGCCGCGTCCATCTGGTCAAAACCAAAACGGGCGCAGAGGAGGGACACCATCCTACTGTACTCCTGCCGGTATAACCGCGGTATCAATTCCCTGTCTTCCATTATTCCGCATTATCCGGCGCCACCAGCGGCCGCACTTCCACCGACCCGCCGGGCGCAAACAGGATCGGACATCCCTTAGCCATCTCCGCCGCCTCCTCGGGTGTCTCCCCCCGGACGATAACATACCCATTGATAAATTCCTTCACCTCCGTATACGGCCCATCCGAAACCACCCCATTCGCGCCAACCCACTTCGACCCCTTCACCCCCAACCGGTTCCCATTGCTCACAAGCCGGTCCTTCGCCGCAATGCCCCCCATCCAATTCATCCAGGTCGTCATCCGTTGCTGCATCTCGGCAGGTGACAAAGAAGCCCCGGGATTGTTTTCTACGCGGAAGATCAATGCAAACTCTTTCATAACAAACATTTTTTTGGTTATTAATACCCTATAGACAACCGGCTGCAAATGGGTAGGACAAAGCAAACAATTTTTTTTTAATCGCCCCCCGCAAAAAAAAGCGCCCCCGAATGGGGGCGCTACAAACTAACAAATAAAAACTAATCTTTCAACAACTTAAACAACACCGCGGCTCTCCCCGCCATCTGCACCTTCAGCAGATACACCCCTCTCGTCACCCCGGGCAGGGAAACCGATTGCTGCAACATCGCCCCGGTCTTTTCCAGCACATTCTCCTGCAACACCCGGCCACTCGCATCCAGTACCGTGACGATCACCTTGCCCTGGTAGTCATTCTGCGCAGACACCGTCACGCTGCCGCCAACCACGGGGTTCGGATACACCCGCACAAACTCAGCCGCTACGCCCGCACTATCAAACCGGGCGCCAAAACCGCTGGCCGCGGATACCACAACCCCACTCTGAAACGGCCCATTCCCAACTTTCCTCGACAGCAGGAACCACTCGAACACATTCAGACTGTCCTGCGTCCTTCCACTGCCCCGCAACGAACTGATAGCCCCCGCCGAGGTCGTGATCGCCGGACAGCCATTATCACAATTGGCCGTATGACCATAATAGTTACCAACCGGCCGGTAGGTCGTATCATACACCAGGTTCCAGGTCGTATCCGGCCCGCCGATCAGCGTCAGCTTATCTGCCGGCGTCGGACTCAGAACATTGACGCTGTCATGATACCTGATCTGTACGCCCAACAAGCCATCTCCATCACCCGAAACCGTCCACACCCGGACGCCAAAGTTCTTACTCGTATGCCGCAGCTGGGCCTCTACCTGCACATCGGTCAATCCGTTCACCCCATCCACCCCAAACGAACTCGAGGTGGCCGCCGCCGCAATCTTCTTGATAAAGCTGCTGTCGCCGCTGCCCAGACAGGTGAACACGCCATCTCCGCCGGCCGCAAAGCCCGTAAAGTAGATCCGCGTGGTATCGATCCGGTAACGCGCCAGGACATCGGGCAGGATATACTTCAGCGAATTATAGTTAGGCGTGAAGTTGGCGTCCTGCGGCGAAACCACCACAAACTCGTAACCCGAATCCGTACCCGGGGCCACGGCATACGGGTTCCATCCGCCCGCGATCACCGAAGGCAATCCCGCCGTCGTCAGCTTGCTGACCGAACTGCGTCCACTGCCGGACTGCTGATAACTATGGAGGGAGATGATCAACGGATACCGCTTCCCGGGATTACCCGCATAGGTCGGCGGCAGCCAGGTCAGCCCATACTCGCGATCCCCCCACTCATCCGCCGGGAAGCTGTCCACCAACTGCCGGCCCACCGTCGTACCCGCCGCGTTGACGGTCACCGTGACCCGCGCGGTATCGGCGCCGCCATTCAACGACAATTTAAAAATATAGACACCCTGGATAAGCCCGCTCACCCGCGTCGTATCATTGGTCGGCGTCACCAGCGTCGGCGCATTCGGCCCGCTGACAACCGTCCACAACCAGCTGCTGACCGATCCCGTGCTGCCCCGCCCATCCAACACCGTGCTGTCCTGCGGCAGGGTGATCGTCTGATCCGTACCGGCACTCGCCACCGGCGCCTCACCACAAGTCGTCGAATAGAAAACCGTGTGACCCGCATTACCCGTATACACCACGATACTCTCCCCGACAGGGCTCGTATTGCCGCAGATAAAGTTGCCGGTCGACTGCAGCCCCGTCGAATGGTCCTCGATCTGGATCGCCGAGGTATTATCGGTCGTCGAAGTATAACACTTGAACCGGCCGATCACATTGTTCTTGATCCAAAACTGCGTGCTGTCCTGTCCTTGTACGGCCGTTCCCGCCGGGTTATCCGTCGTATAGACCCGCTGCCGCGTATCCACCCAGATGGCGTAGGGCCAGGTCAGCGCATTGTCATACACCGGCTCGGTAGCGGGATTTATCGACTCCGCCTCGGACGTCGACAGGTTATAGGCCCGTAAAAAGCCCGAACTGTCTGTATGATTATTCTCGATCCGCACCGGCTTATTCGTCCCGCAGGCCCCGATGGACGCGATAGCCCAGGTATAGGTGTCGGAGATCGTATTATCATGGATATAGGCATGGGTATACAACCCCACGCTGATCCCCGTGCCCTGTGCATCATCCCCATTCATCCCACTATGCTTCACCGTATTGTAGGCGATCTCACTCACCCCGCTGTCCGCATTGGCCAGCTGGATGCCGCCCCGGCCCGTACTGTCCACGTAGTTGTTCCAGATCTTGGTATAGCCGTTCTTCATCGGTATCGGATAACGCGTCACGCCGTTGCAATCCACCGGTCGCAGATCGTATGACGCGTTGTCGGGCGACGTATTACCGATATACATTCCCTCGTTCCAGATACCCACGATCCGGTTGTCATGGATGAACACACTGTCCAGCACCCAATTCGGATAGTTGAGCGAATCCGCGCAATCCGGGTCGGTCTGTACCTGTATCCCCAGCCCGATATTATGGATGCTGACGCTGTCGATCTCTACATTCTTGCTCCGGCCGGTGACCGAGATGCCGAAAGGGCCCTGCGGCCGCAGACTCGGATCGGTACCCGTGATCTGCCAGCCATAATGCACACCCGATGCGCCGTTCCCCGTCAGCTTCACATAACTCGAATTACTGATCGTGATCGTATTTCCCCGTACCCATGTCTGACCGCCTTCATTGATCATCACCAGCGGACATGAGGGATTGCCCTTGAACCCGTCCAGCGTGATATAGGTCCAGTAGGCGCCAAAGGAATTCAGCGAAGGAAAGGCTAGCGTATCTCCGGGCTGGAACTGCGAAATATCCGTCGTGCCGCCATTGGCTGCCCAGAATGCCGTATCGCCGTTGGGCGTGATCTCCCACCGGTGCCGCGATCCGCAGGCGGGATAGGGTCCGGTGCCGCCGCCCGACCCACCCGAAGAAGAATCCACCGTCACCGTCACGATCGCGCTGTTCTTCTGCTGATGACTGTCAAGTACCGTCACCTCGAATACATTGGCGCCCACCGGTAAATGCTTCACCGTCGTATTGGCCGCCGAAGGCGTCGTGATCGTCGCCGCCGAAGTCGCCACATTCTGGAACATATTCATTCCCACCACCTGTCTGAAGAGTTGCAGATGGCCCAGGTTGTTGAAGTGGATACTGTCACCCGCATCATAGGCCGGGATCCTATAGGTAGTGCCCGGTTGCACCATATTGTCATAGAAATCGATCACATGCGAACCAAACCGGTTGAGGATGCTGTCCCGAACCACCTGCAGGAATTGCTGCTTTGCCGTGGTGTTAAAGGCTTCATCGCTCCTCGGCTGGGTCGTCGTGATATACCAGACGATGCCAAGATGCGTCAGCGTATCGGCGAGGTATTGCAATGGGAACATGATCTCCGGCATCGTCAGCACGTCAAACCCGTTGGTCGGGAAATTGATCAGCACATGCGTCGGATGATGCGCCAGCAAGGCGGTAATATTACTGGCCGGGTCCGGCACATCCGCCGGGCTCAGCTTCGTGGTCACATCCGAAGGCGGAACATAACCCGTCGGCATCGCCTGATAAGGATTGTACCCGAACTGCGCCAGATCGACCACCGAGTCGACAATCCCGTTGGCAATATAGAAGGCCTTCAGCCGCCCGGCATAGCTGCTGTCGAAATTGTCCGCCCCGCCGCCGGCGCTGGTCGAACTCCCAAGGATCCCCAGCCGGCTCTTCGCCTGTCCCGGTACCTTGAACTTGCTCCACGTAGTCGAGGTCAGCGTAGCACAGGAAAGGCTATTGGTCGAGGTCAGCGAAGCCGAATCCCTGGGGGATGTTATCGTCTGGTTCGAATCCGCGCTAACCGTTGGCGGTGCATAGGTACAGCCCGACAGATTCACGGTGATCGTCACATCACTCGTCGACGTCGCCGAAGCATCATTGGTCACCGTCAGCCGGAAGACATAGGTCCCGCCGCCAAGCCCCGTCACCGTCGTCGTCGCGGAGGAGGGCGAAGTGATCGTGGCCGATCCGCCGCTGACCTTCGTCCAGGCATACGAACTGATGGTATGTCCACTGCCCGCCGATCCGCTGCCCGTCAGGGTCACCGAAGAAGTGGGCAGCGTGATGATCTGGTTGGAACCCGCACTGGCGGAGGGTAGGGGAGAAGCGCCCCGGGTATGCAGCAACAGCCACTCATAAAGGTTCAGACTGTCCTGCGTAACACCGCTGCCCGGGACAGCGCTGCCATGGTTGGTGAGCGCCGGCGCCGTTATCGACGCACAGCCGTTGTCACAGTTGGCTGTATGCGTATAGCTGTTCAGGATCGGCCGGTAGACCGTATCATAAAAAACATCCCAGGGCCCGTGGCCATATCCAGAGATAACCGTCAGCTTATCCGCCGCACTCGGATTTTGTAAATTCAGACTGTCGTGATAGGCGACATTGATCCCGAGAAAACTATCCCCGTCGCCGATGACATTCCAAAAGGCCAGTCCATATAGCTTGGAGGCGTATTGGAGATTGTGCACCACCTGCGCGTCACTCAACCCGTTGGCGCCATCGATCCCCGCACTGCTATAGGTCGCCACCGCCGCGATCCGCCGGATAAAATTGCTGTCGCCGCTGCCCGCTACCGTAAACACCCCATCCCCTCCCGCGGAGAGCCCCGTCAGATACATGCGGGTCGTATCAACCCGGTATTTGCTCAGCACGTTCGGCAGGATAAAATGCACCTGGTCATAATTATAAGACCAGGATGACGCCTGCGGCGACACCACGATAAATTCATAGGTCTGCCCATCCTTTGGATTCACGGCCTTCGGCTGGAACCCGTTGGCGATCAGCTTGGGCAACCCCTGGTTGAGGAGGTTGCTCAGTCCCGCCGTACCCGTGCCGGTTTCCCCTGCGCCATGCAGAAAAATGATCAGCGGATAGGACTTGCCGGGATTCGACGCATACGAAGCCGGCAGCCAGACAAGGCCGTAGGTGGAGTCGCTGAATACATCTCTGGGAAATCGATCGATATGTTGGTTACCGACCAGGGTTTGTGAAAAAAGGGGCAACTGCAGACATAGTAATGCCGCGAAGAGTAGGGGTAGATGTTTTTTCATAATACAAGGTTGACCGCGAATCTCGGCTATGCAACCGCATTCAAATCGCAGCCGGCGGAAATTTACATTCCCTTGTTTCTCGTCTTACCTCCATCCACCATCGGCCGTAGTTGGACGACCTCGATGCCCTCGATCGTGGCGGGAAAATCGTTGTAGATGGTGGTGCTCCTCGGCCCAAGCGTCAGCTCGGTAGAAGTTTGCGGTTTTGCCGTCGGGGGAGCGTCCTTCTTGTCGCCCTGGCAGGCGGAAAAGATCAGCAGAAAAGCGGCCCAGCCGGCGATACTCCATTTGTGTATTGTCATATTCAGGCGGTTACTGTCAATTTTATTTATTTTTGGGCCAAACCATCCGAACACCCGGGTTGTTCTAACACCTATGACCACCTCGCTGACCTACCGCTCCTTATCGCCTTCCCGGAGTATCCCGTTTCCCCGGACACTCCTGCTTTTTGCCCTCGTGGCGGCTACCCTCTTCGCCTCCGCCCAGCCCGACTGGCAACTGCGAACGGAGAGAAAGGATATCAAAGTCTATACCCGAACCTACCCCGATAGCAAATACAAAGCCATTAAAGTTGAATTAATTTTGCAAAGCACCCTTTCCCGGCTCGTTTCCGTCCTCCTCGACGTAAAAACCGCCCCGGAATGGGTATATGCTACCAAATCGGCCGTCCTCCTCAAGCAGGTCTCCCCGTCCGAACTCATCTATTACTCCGAAGTAAAGCTCCCCTGGCCCATGAGCAACCGCGATTTCATCGCCCGCCTCATCACCACGCAGGATCCCGCCACCAGGATCGTCACCATCAACGGCCCGACCCTCACCGACTATGTCCCGGAAAAAAAGGAGATCGTTCGCGTAAAGCGCTCCGAAGGAAAATGGCTCCTCACACCCGTGGGCCGCGAGCATATCAGGGTAGAGTATACGCTGCGCACCGACCCCGGCGGCGATATCCCCGCCTGGCTCTTCAATCTCTTCGTCACCAAGGGCCCCCTCGAATCCTTCGAAAACCTGAAGGCCCAGCTCAATAAACCCGAATACGCCCACTGCAAGCTACCCTTCATCGTCGACTAATCCCGTACCTTTGGGTATGCAGGTCAACTTCCAACGGGCATCCACCGCGGGCTTCTTGATCGCCCTCGGCATCATCTACGGGGACATCGGGACCTCCCCGCTCTATACGCTCCAAACCATCTTCAACGAGGGCGGACAGATAGACAAAGCGCTCGTCTTCGGGGCCATCTCCTGCATCTTCTGGACCCTCACCCTCCAAACGACGTTCAAATATGTGATCATCACCATCCGCGCGGACAACCATGGTGAAGGCGGCGTATTCTCCTTATACGCCCTGGTCCGCCGCTATGGCAAATGGCTGGTCTATCCCGCCATCATCGGCGCGGGCACCCTCCTGGCCGACGGCATCATTACCCCACCCATCACCGTTACCTCCGCCATCGAAGGGCTCAATATGGTCCCGGCCCTCGCGGCACATATCGTCCCCGGCAACAACCTCGTGATGGAGATCGTGCTGGTCATCCTGCTCCTGCTCTTTATCTTCCAGCGTTTCGGCACAAAGGTCGTCGGCGGCTCCTTCGGCCCCATCATGTTCCTTTGGTTCGGCATGCTCTCTTTTGCAGGTATCCGCCAGATCATCCAGTACCCGGAGATCTTCGCCGCCCTCAACCCCTTCTATGGACTTCGTCTCCTCATCGACCACCCTCACGGCTTCTGGCTGCTCGGCGCGATCTTTCTCTGTACCACGGGCGCGGAAGCACTTTATTCCGATCTGGGCCACTGTGGCCGCCCCAACATCTATGTCAGCTGGACCTACGTCAAACTCTCGCTGGTACTCAATTATCTCGGTCAGGGCGCCTGGGTGCTGCTCCGCGGTAAACCCGGCCTCGACGGCATCAACCCCTTCTTCGCCATCGTACCGGACCACTTCCTCCTCGTCAGCGTCATCATCGCCACCGTCGCCTCCATCATCGCAAGCCAGGCCCTCATCAGCGGATCGTTCACCCTCATCAGCGAGGCGATCAGTCTCGGTTTCTGGCCACGCATCAAGGTGAAATACCCCACGGAAATCCGCGGGCAGATCTATATACCCACCATCAACTGGATCCTCTTCACCGGCTGCGCGCTCGTTGTACTTTATTTTCGAACGAGTGAGGCCATGACGGCCGCCTATGGCTTCTCCATCACCGTGGCGATGCTCATGACCACCGTCCTCGTCTTCTACTTCCTGCGATACATCAAGAAATGGCCGTTCTGGATCGTCGGCGCCATCGTAACTGTTTTCCTGCTGGTGGAAACCTCCTTCTTCGTGGCCAACGCCGTAAAACTCCTCAAGCGGCTCTTCTTCCTCGTCTTCGAACTCGGCCTCATCGGCACGATGTACACCTGGTACAACGCCCGCAAGATCACCATCCGGCTCCTGAAGTTCGCCAGCCTCATGCCCCTGCTTCCTGACCTGGAAAAGCTCAGTCATGATACCCAACTCCCGAAATACTCGAAGCATCTCGTCTATCTCACCCGCGCTTCCCGCCACGAAATAGAAACGCGGATCATCGATTCTATCTTCGACAACCCGCCAAAACGCGCCGATCTCTATTGGTTTGTAAATTTTGAACGGGCGGACGACCCCTACACCGTAGAGTATGACGTCGAAGCCCTCGTCCCCGGCAAGGTCATCCGCGTCAACTTCCACCTCGGCTTCCGCGTCCAGCCCCGCATCGGCATCATGCTTCGCAAGGTCGCCGAAGAAATGGCCGCCGCCGGCGAGATACCCATGGCCGGCCGCCCCAAAGATTTCAAGTTTATCATCATGGAACGTTTCCTCTCCTACGACAACGAATTCTCCGCCCGCGACAACTTCATCCTCAACGCCTACTTCAGCCTCCTCCACCTCGCCCGCTCCGACAGCAGCGCCTACGGTATCGACACCGACCAGGCCGTCATCGAAAAAGTCCCCCTCGTCATCACCCCCGTCAGCAAGATCACCCTCAAACGCATCGACCGGAAACCCCATTAACCCCCTACCGACATCCGTTTTTGTAATCCCGCCGGATGGCCGCCAACTCCGGCCGCTCCGCCCTGCCGGGATCCACCATCCCCAACAACTGCCCATAATATCGGCAAGCCTTTTCCGGATTGCCCGCCCGCTTCGCCGCCAACCCCGCACCGCAAAGCCCGTTGAATCGTTTAGGATGCCGGCCCAGGTCCAGCTCATAGGCCTCCAACGCTTCACCCGGACGATTCATCTGCAAAAGCAGATCGCCCAGTAATTCCCTCGCCGGCAGGACCTCCCCGGGAGTCACCGGATGCTTTTCCGTCGCATCCTCGAGTTCGGCGGCCATTTTCATGTTGTCATACGCCTCCACATGCCTCCCCTCCCGATACGCAATCCAGGCCTCCCCCGTTTTCAGCTGGATCAACACCTGGTTGGCCTTATAAACATCTTTCTCGTTGATCAACTGTTCATGCAATTGCTGCAACTCCCGGTATTCCCCCCGGGCCGCACCGGTATCCCCGCTATTCGCCGCCCCCATCAGCCGGGCGAAGTGATGGATCGCCTTTTGCCAGGGAAACTTTTCCCAGCGAAACCCAACCGGCTGCAGGGAAAGAGTAGCCGCTTCCTTCCACAGCTTATTTTCGAGTGCATACCGCGCGGGAATGGCGGCAAAGGCATAGGCAACTTTAAAGTTCGCCGGGTACACGTCATGGATGGTGGTAAGGTATTCGCATTGTTCCCGCGCAAGCCGGTTCTCTCCCTTTTGCAGCAGCGCATAGACAAGATAATCCAACCCATGCAGCTCTTCGTCCCAGTGTCCCTTGAACCCCGCCGTCTCCGCATAGCATTGGGCGGCGGCAACCGACGCCCGGTTGGAGGCGATGCATTCATCCCACAATCCCAGGCGGGTAAAAATATGCGACGGCATATGCGTCGCATGCGCGGATGATGGCGCGATGGCCGCATATTTCCTGGCGGCCGGCAGGGCCAGCGCCGCCAGCTCGGGATAGTCGTAGGTATGAATGATATAATGCGCGATCCCCGGATGGTCCGGTTCATTGGGATAAAGCGTGTTCAAAAGGGCTCCGGCCTTCCTTTGATTCACAAAAGATTTATCGGCAGGGTCCGCCGCCGCATCGAGCGCCAACGCAAAAAATACCGCCGCCTCCTTATCCTCCGGATAGGCGGAGTACAGTTTTTCCATCGCCTTTTCATGATCGATGCTCCGGGTATGCAGGTCCACTTTGTCCCAGCCCTTGTACAACAGCGCCATCGCATCGATATATTCCGCTTCTCTTTTGGATTTTTGGGGGAGGGCCTGGGCTATTTCGAGGGCCTTCGCCCCCTTTTTATATTCGGCTTCGGACGGGGCTGTCCAAAGCGGATGATAGTTACACATGGCGACTCCCCAGTAAGCCATGGCGCAGGTCGGGTTTTCATCGATTATTTTTGAAAAGACCTTTTCGGCTTCCTCATATTCAAAGGAATGCAGCATCTCGATGGCGAGGTTGAATTGGGCCTGCACCTTCTTTCCGCAGGAATTGTCGAACTCCACCGAGCCGAACTGTTTACCGGGAAGACCGCAGGAAATCACCTTCCCCCTTATAAGATGGATGGAATCGATGGCCTCCCTGGAGGGCGCTGCATTCCGCTCTTTGCAGGATACAAGCATCAGGAATCCCAGCATAAAAAACATCGACTGTGTCCCAGACGATACCTTTTTCATACTGATCTAAAGTTACGGATTATTCTTCCACCATCGACTCCGCCTCCACTTGCCGCAACTTTTGACGGGTATAGTTCTTTTCCAACTCCTCCACCGTCTCTCGCCATCCCTCCCCAAAAACATCCGCCATCTTTTCCTCCACCACAAGCCGCAACCCATCCTTTTCCGGATCCCCCATCTGCACAAAGGCAAGAGCCATGAACGGATACTCGCCCGTCACGATCTCATCGCCGCTCAGCCGTTCCGTCAAGGCCATCGCCCGGCCCACCGCGGCGGCCTTCTGCTCATGGAAATGCTTGTATCGCGCAAAAACAAAAGCCTTATAATAGGCAGACAAAGCCTGCGACCAGTAACCAAAGTCTTCCGCCAGCGCACCCATCCGCATAAACCAGTCCAACGCCTCTTTTCGCCGCCGCTGCAGCTGACAATGCGAACCCCGGTAAGCATAATATTGCAACAGCAGGGATCGCATCGCTTCAATGGGTTGGTCGATACCCCGCCGGCAGACGATGACACCCCCATCCAGCAAGCTCTCTATCTTCTCGTGGGCTCTGAAGGCGAACAACATCCCCGCATAAGAAAGATAAGCCGTGGCCAGCAGGAGATCATCCCCGCTCTTCTTTCCGAGGACAAGCGCCTTCTCCCCCCAATCCTCCAATCGCGGCCGGTCCTTTGCCGTTGCGGCCGCGCCCATCTCGAAAAGACATTCCCGGAAGGCGGCCTGCGGGTCGGTGGCCGCACCGGCCGTGGCGATCTCCCGGACGGCCCGCTCCATGCGCAGATCATGCAACAGCGTACAACTGTGCTCTCTGTATTCCTCAAAAGTGGCGCCCAGGTAATTGCCCTGGACATGATCGAATAGTAGTAATTGCACCCCGTCGGGAAGATCCTGCTTCATCCAGCGATGCAGCCATAGATTAAATCCGGCGGGGGAAGGCATCTCTTTCGGCAACAAGGCCAGTACAAACTCCGAAACAGGCATGCCCAGCCATTCCCGGTATCCCCGGATCATTTGCAAAAGCAATGCGTCACACTCCTCATACCGCTCTCCAGCGACAGCCCTTCGAAAACGCTCCACAGTCCATTCGCCCGTGACACCCGCTTCGGCCAACACCTTCCGCTGCTCCCCATTTTCATCATACTCCTGCAGCCAGTTGCGCATCAGCGCATGGCTGTATTTCTCAGCCGACTCGAACGGCGTATAAAAAAATACAAAAAGATTATCCAGCGCCCCGTGCGGCGATGCCTCCAACCGGCAGAACCCTTCATACATGCGGCTCTCCTCCGGCTTCAGCATCCACCGGACCAGCCGGTGCTCCGGCCCCACGTTTTGCTGCCATAGCCGGGCCATTTCTCCCAGCCGCTGCATTATCGGATTGTGAGGATGTATCATGGCTCATTTCCATTGATCAGCCGTTTCAGGATGTCCCAGGTATATTCCTGCACATCGACGGAATACCGGAAGGTTTCCGAATCGGCCTTGCTGACAATGCTCTTATCGTCGGCGCCAACACTGTTCAATGGGATCTTGGCATAAGGCTTTTGTTTGATCAGAAAAAAGCCGCCCTCTTCCCGGATGATCCGCAGGGAAGCCGCCAATTGAATATCGATGTACTTATGCATTTGGACCCTCGATAGCGCGCCCTTTTCGAAGATCAGCTCCACCGAGTCGTGCTCATCATCCCTGAAGGCAAACCCCGAACCCGCGATACCGGCCATCGTTTGATAAAGGATCTTATCGACAGGGTATTCGCTCGAAAGTTTAAAGGAGGTGTTCTTGCCACGATAGACGGCATCGAATTCCATTTCCGCGGCATCGGCGCTCAGCCGAAGGTTGTTCATCTTCGTAAGGTTGGGTTCTCCGTGCGGGTTCTGGTCCAGCTCAAATTCATGGGTGCCCTTGTTGAAATAGAACTTCAGTTCCGAGACCACACATAACTGCCCCCCTTTTGCGTCATACGAAAAGACCGATGTTGTTGGTTTAATAAGTTTTACCGGCATAGAATATTATGTTTTTCCAATACTTCCCAGGCTTCGTCCGATCTTGGTCCAAAAGCCTTCCCGCCATCCCTGACCTTCACCAGTTCGGCGCGGACAACCGCGAACTTTTCCGCGGGGATCTTGATGGCATCCCCTACTTTGTTCCCCTTGGTCATCGGAAAGGTGACGCTTTTCGCGCCGCCTTCATCCAGGATCTTGAACATATCGGCCCTGCAGTTCGTACAGACGCCTACCGGCTTGGTGCCTCCCGGATTGAATTGACCGTTCACATTACTGAGGGTGATATCTTTTCCATCCAATAGTCCCCTGTCGGCAAAAGAGTTCAACCCGTTTATTTCGGCATGTCCCGAGGCGCTGCTCGCAAAGTTCTCCGTCACCGTCCCGTTCGAGATATCAGCATTCGCGCCGTTCATAAATCCCCCCCAGGGCATCAATCCCAGCGGATCGATCTGTTCATTCGGGTTCCGCACATATCCGTAGGATACCAGTCCGCCGTTAAGTCCGATGGGATCCTGGCTGATATAAACACCGTCCCCGGGGCTGTAATATCTGAATCGGTTATAGTACAAACCGGTCTCGGTATCCTCGTATTGTCCCTGGTAACGGAACGGCACATCGCCCCGCTCACCCGCTAAAGTTCGGACTCTTCCATAAATATCCAACGCGGCTTCCCAAACTTTCTTCCCGGAATCGTCATACATTTCCTGCGGCGTGCCGAGATAGTCACTGATGATGCTATACGCCTTCCCCCCCGCTATTTTGGCGGCCGGTATAAAGCTGTCCGCATCGAAGATCCAACTGATAAGATCGTGGGTGGGCTCCTCCCGATCGGGCCGGATCCCGCCCCGTTCGTCGATGAGGATCCTGGGCCGCTCTTTTTCGGGGTAAGTCCATTCGTGCAGCAGGACATTCCCATTCCACAAAAAACGGGTTACCTGGCCATCATAGGTCTTCTCGATCCTCCGGCCCAACGCATCATACTTGAAGCAAACGGTTTTTCCATCCGGCCTTTCCACCTTGCCCAGCAACCCACCCCCAAGCCACCGGTAGCGCCAGGTCTTTCCCGTCGTTTTCTCCGTCCGGCTGACCAGGTTGCCTTCTTCATCGTATCTATAGGTCTTTCCCCGGCTTTCCAGCAGGGCGCCCGAAGTGCTGTATTTACGGTCGGACCTGTCCCGGGTCTCGTAGATATTGCCGGTATCGTCCGTCGCCCGGTAGACGATATCGCTATCCGCATATTGTGCAAACACCAGGTTGCCGGCTACATCCTGTCTGAAGACGCTCGAGGCTTGTGACAGGGCATCAAAGATCCGGGTGAGCCGGTCTCCTGCTTCCCAGGTATATTTCTTCCAGCTTTGTCGCACTCCATTGCGGGTAACCTTCCGCTCGCCGGGCCTCCCGGCAGGATCGTACATCCATTCGCTTTTGATACCGCCCGGCAACAACCTTTCGACCTCCCGCCCGGCCCGGTTGTATCGCAAACGGCAATGCCATTCGGACCCCGGCCCACCACCCGCATTCAAGCTGACCGGCAGGCCCGTTCCATCCCGTTGCATCCCGATAGTGACGCCCAGGCTACTGCTGATCCCGATCCGGTCACCATATTTATCATAACTGCTCTTCACGGCATAGCTGCCCTGCCATTCGGTCTCGACCCCGCCCGTCTTGTTACGGATAAGCTTCACCGTGCTATGCTCATTGGTCGCCTCGATCAGGCTGCCGTTCCGGTCATAACGAAAGATTTCCCAGCTGCCGTCATCGCGCTCGATCCGGGTGATCCTGCCGGATCTGTCATATTCGTAGGTGGTATGATGTCTTCCCGGCCTTTCCACCCGGGTCACTTTGCCTGCCAGGTCTCTGTCGTATTGCCGTTGTAGGCCGTCAAAACCGGTCTCGCTGACAATCTCTCCCCGTTTGTTGTAGCCAAACCGATAGTGTTTTCCCGCCTCGTTTACCACCGCTTTCAGCCGCTCCTGGTTATCGTAGAGGAAATTAAGCTCGGTATGGTTCTGCTTCCGCTTCTTCAGCCTGCCGAGCGGGGTATATTCAAACTCCACCCGGCCATTGTTGGCGACAGCGCCGGTGACTTCCTCATAGGCATTGTACTCAAGCGCGATGGTATTGCCATCGGGCAGGTACAGTTGATGAAGCCGTCCCAGGGCATCATAATCATAATGTCTCAGCTGACCTTCGGGGTTTACCGTCTGCAGGCAGCGGCCCAACGCATCATACTTCCATTTCGCCGTAGCTCCGGTGGGCAACAGCACCTCGATCAGGTTCTCATCGGCATCATATTCGAAAGCCGTCTTCTGCCGGCCATTCTCGATCACGGCCGCCAGCTGTCCCATGTCATTGTATTCATAGCCGATGGTCTTCCCGTTGGGGTAATTGATAAATCGCAGCCGGCGTTCCGGGTCATATCCATAGGATTCACTGTTTCCGTCGGGGCCGATTATAAGTTTGATCTGGTTGAACTCGTTGTAATGGAATTGCAGGCTGGAGTTATCCGGAAATATTTTTTCCTTCACCAGGGCCCGGTCATCATAGACATACCCGGTGATATTGCCCAGCTCATCGATCTCCCGGTAGAGCTCAAAGTCATCCGTATATTCCGTGGCCCGGTGATTGCCATAGTGGTCCGTCTCCTGTACGCAAAGGTTATTCTCATCGTACCAATAGGTGGTATTCTCGCCCAGGCCGTTCACCACGGCAGTATATCCCTCTCCGAAGTCGAGCCGGCCCTCCAGCAGGCCGCCGTCCCCCCAGGTATGGGTACACCGCCGCCGCTGATCGTATTCCCAGTAAAAGGACACTCCGTTCCGGTCGGTCTTCTGTACCATCAGGTGATCCTGATAGAGGATTTGCGTGGTCTGCCCGATCGCATCCGTGATGCCCGTCAGATCGCCTTCTTCGTTATAGGCATAGCTTACCAGGGTCTGTGCGATGTCTTTATGCCGAACCTCCACCCGGATAATGTGCCGGTTCTTGTCATAATGCAGGAGCAGCCTTCTTCCCGCACTGTCCGTCATCGCCTGTAAGGATTGTCCGCTGCCGGAATAATGAAATTGGATCCGGTACCCACTGTAATTTTCGATAAACGATAGCCGAAAGATATTGGCGCCCGCCACATGATTGAAATGAAAATAAAGCCCGGCCCCAAAATCATCCAGGAAGAAATGTCCGTTCTCCTTCCGGCGGAGCATCAGCTTTTCAGCCCGGTGGTAATATTCCTCTCCCGGTTGAAGCAAGGGAAACGCGGCCACCCGGCCGTCGGCAAGCGACAATGCCAATGCACCCTCTTCGGGAAACAACTCGATCCACCGGTCATAACACAAATGGGTCCCATGGCCAAGCATCCCGTCACGGGTGGCGTCGCTGTCCCATTCCCTCGTCCATTGGATGGAGATAGGCCCGGGTATCTCAAAATCGACGCCGCTATAGTTCACGCGGCCCGTCACAAGGTCCACCGGTTCAAAACCCATCTTGCACAACTTCCCTTTCAGCTTGCCGCTAAGCCCGGTCTTCCCCGATAATTTGCTGCCAAGCTTTTTCAGTAATTTTCCGGCCACCTTTCCCAGCACTTTCAGGAAAGACCCGAAAACAAAGGCTTTCAGCAGCGCCATCAGGCTGAAATTCGGCACCAGCGGCCCACCAACGTTCACAGGCTGCCCCCATTGCAGCGGGATGCAAAAGGAAGTCGGCAGATATAAGGAGGGGATGGGAATGAATTTCCGGCCCGGCCGGAAGCTCAGAGGGATCCCGATATCGTTACAGGTCATCAGGACGTAGCCGGCGCCGCTCATGGGCGCGCCATCCACCATGACCTTCTTGCTACCGAAGAAATTCTGGCTGTTGTGACCGATGATGGGGGCGAGGGTGAATCCGGCGCCTTCGGGGATATGCATGAAGGTAATGATCATCCCCATGGTGTCGGTGTTACCGCGGGGCACGCCGTTGACCTTTACCGTAGCCCCGATAAAAGGGATATAATCGAAGGGATCGATCACAAGACCGATATAAGGGTGGGGAAGGGGTACGAAGGGGAACGGCAGGTTCACGAAGTGAATATCGATCCCGATAACCGGTTTTAAATGTGTGTTGGCAACGTACATAGACCGTTATGATTAGGTGTTCAGGTTGACCATTCCGCCACGGATATTCGTCGCGGCATTCCCGTTGACTTCCACATGCGTGGAATTGACGCCGATCTTGCTCTGGCTGCTTAGATTCACCTCCGTATTGGCCGTCGCCTCTACCTTGTTCTGCGACTCGAGGCTGATCAGCGTATCCGACTGCATCGTGACCTGGTTCTTCCCATACAGCGACGCCGTCTCGGACAGTTGCCCGTCCAGTTTCTTCGACTCCATATAGATCTCGTTCTCCGCCAGCATCGTTATCTTCTTGGTCTTGAAAGTGATCTCGTCGGTGGCATCGATCAGCACCGTCTTATTGGCCTTCACGGTGATATTCCCCGCCCCGTCGATCAGCACGCTGTTGCCATCCTTGTCTTCGACGAAGACGCTCCCCGCGGCATCATTCATGACTACCTTGTTGCCGCTGCGGGTCTGCAGCGCCTTCACGTCATTCCCGCCGTTGCTGAAGCTGGTACTCGCCGCTCCATGATAGACGGTTCCGATCACGTAGGGCTTCACCGCACTGTCTCCCTCGAATCCCGCGATCACTTCTTCCCCGACCTCCGGGATAAAGAACATCCCCTTGCCGCCCCCGCCATGCGGACTCGTCACCCGGATCCACGGGGTCTTCTCGGCGCCGTTCATCCAGTAAAATTTCACTCGCACGCGGCCCAATCCCCTGGGATCGTGGTTATCCGTCACCAGCGCACTCTGTGCCTCACAGGGCGGCGCCATAGGGGTTGCCACCGGGGGCATCTTGATACTCGCCGGGACCGCCACAAAATCATTATTATAGTTACCCTGTCCATCTGCATAGTGATTCACCGAGATGACGGTATAGTCGCCATAACTTTCGCTGCTTTGACTAAAAGCATTCGTTCCCTGCACACTCACCGGCCCGCCAACCACGACACCCGGATGCCCGCTGGCTCCGTTGAACCGGACATGGTTGCTGCTCTGCATCGCGGACTGGATATTGACGACATCATCCAGCTGTTTTTTATTCGTCAGAAAGTGATTGTTCCACACCTTCGGTGTCGCGGCATAGACCGTCTGGCTGGCCTGCAGCGCCGTCTTCCCCAGATCGTTAAGCCCCGCCTTTCCATCGATCCCCGTCGGGCTACTGGAATACACCTGATGATTCATATAGTCATAGGCCATCATCTGCAGGGCGGCGGGCCGCACCTGTAAGGCCATGGTAAACCGGCTCAGGTTGCTGCCAAAAGTCAGCGCCGTGGTCGCACCGCCGGGTGGGGTGCCGACGATCAGGCCCCGGCCATCGTAAAAAAGCCATTCTCCATAAGTCGCGCACATCCGGAAAAGAAACTGCCACGCCGTCTCTTTATATTGAACATAATAAGACAACGTCTCCGGGTACGTGGGCGACACGGTTGGATTCAATAAGTTTTGTGGGAAGTGCTTGAGCACATCCTGGGCAATGTTCTTCACGGCCTTCTTCTCCCAGCTCTTGCAGTGGGGGCCGTTGTCGAGAATGATGGTGGGACTATAGCCGGTGATGATGATATCCCCGTTATAACTGTTGAAACGGGACGTCTCCACCTGGGTGACGATCCCGCTGAAACGCAGCTGTCCGCTCATCCCGACCGAATTGATCTGCGCCGTCAGATTGGCGCCCATCCATTCTTTGGATTTGTTGAAGATGCTCCCGGTATTGCCGTCGATGGCCTCCGCAGGGCATACCAGCCTGAACGCATGATGCGAAAAGATCCCCTGCGTCAGCTGAAAGGAGGAAAAGGTCGTGATGGGACTGCCGGCAATGCTGATGGTAGTATTGACTAATTGTGCCATATTTCCCTCCCTTTACTCCGGCCAGTTGTTTTTAAAATTCGATCCGTTGAGTTTCAGTTCTTTTGCACTAAGGACCACCCCTATCTGCATAGGATACTCCCCATCATGCTGATATACCTCGTTGTAGTCCACGCAATGCGCATCCGTGAACTCCAGGGTCTTTAGTTTGCTCATCGTGTCCCGCCGGAAAAAAGTGATCGACCCGCTCTTCTTCTGCGTCGGGCTGATCATCCAATCGAAAAGGTCGACCTTCCCCGTACTCTCCACAGTGAGGCTGACAGTGCCCCCCTGCGGGATCGATGAAGGCCGGCCGGTGGTGTCCGTCACCTGGGAAAAACGGAAGTTGCAATACAGGATATTTGCTTCTTCACCGTCGATCATTAGCTTGGCCAGAAATGACATAAAACAAGGTTTTGATGAGAAGGGCAGGCTTACGGGCCTGCCCCTCGATAAGTCTTACATTTTAACCCATTCGTTTGTGTGCGATCCGCTGCCGACAGAGATGACCCTGGCGCTCAGCGTAAAGCTCTCCGTAACGGGGTTGTCGCCGGTTGCATCGAAATTCTCCCGGTAATCGACCACATAGGCCTCCGTGAACTTCAACTGCTTCATCGTCGCGTCGGAGTCGCGCTTGACAAAGGTGATCGTCCCATCCTTGCGCTCGAAATTGTTGGTCATCCACTCGAAGAAGGTGGTGTCCCCTGTAGATTCCACTATCAGGTTGATCTTACCCCCACGGGTAATCGAAGAAGGCCGGCCGGTAGCATCGGTCTCCTGCTTCAAAGAATAATTACAACTTAGGACGTTGACGTCCTTTCCGCCCACATTAAGCTTTGCCTTAAATGACATGACGTTTACATTTTAATGGTTAAAAAATGAAATGGTATAAAGACCAGTAAATAAAAAACAATAGAGATCCGCACGCCGGTTACGGCACGTTCAAACAATAGAACTCACGCAGGCTACTATGCCAATCAGATGGAAGGGGACTACGTCTTGGGGGTTATTGTAGAAATAATTAAAGGGAACTGGTCTTGCAAAGGATGGATGACGAATGAGAGTAAGTGCTACAATGTTAGCAACAAAAAACTTTAGCGGAAAAAATGCATGCCCGAAGTTTTCCACATTATCGCAAAAATAATATCGCGCTCTCGTATCTCAATCGCGTATGGTTGCGCTCACTCCTGCTCGTAAGTCGACGCCCACTCCGTCTTCTCCGTATCCTCGCCGCGCTGCCCCTCCAGCTTGATCAGGAAGGTCTTCGCAGGGAAATAAGGTTTCAGATGGATATCGAGATGGATCTTGTCCTTTTGCAGCGGGTCCTGCTCAAACCGCATGATCGCAAAATTCTCGATCAGCTTACCCGGTCCCGTTACACTGTCCAGGAATTTAACGATCTGCCCCATCAACTCCTTCCGCGTGCTCGCATTGAAATTCTCGAACGCCCGCCGGTTCAGGAAATCCATCATCACCTTGGCCACATAGTCGAACACCCGCACTACGCTATACGTCTGCAACCCCAGGTTGTCGCCGTTGAAAAGGGTCTTGGCCGAAAAAGCCATCACCTTCCCATACTCCTTTACCATCGGCACCAGCCCCAGCTTCTCGAGACTCGCAATCTCACTCTTCTTCAGATCGAACCTCACGCCATCAACCTCATTCAGCCCGCCGTATTTCTTCCCCGCCGTCACCTGCGACATCAGGGTCTGATAGATGCGGCCGCCAAGCGCCGCGGCAGGCGGGACATAAAGATGATCTTCCTCGCCGATCTCATCCAGCTTCCCCCGGCCCACCAGCCAGTTACAGGTCATGATCACATTGCTCCGGTAAGGATCGCCCCCCGTCAGGTTGGCGGCGTCGAACAATTCCATCACATCATCCGGCGAATCCAGGTGCTCGAAGTCGGTGATCAGCATCACCTTATTCTCATAGGCGATCTTCGCCCATTTCTCAAGTACCTTGTTCGACCCCAGATAACCCGGAAGGATCAGCAGGCTATAGTTGTTACGGAGATCGAGCCGGTCGTAATGATTGATCAGCTCCACCCTGATCGTATCGATAAACCGCGTATTGTCCAGGTCCTTCAGTTGATCCGGCTCGGCGTTGATGATGGAAATATTCTTGATCTTCAGACTCTCGGTATTCTTAAAGAACAGCGCCACACTGCGATAACTCCGTTCAAGTTCCTCCGTCTCGCCGACGGCCATCTTCAGGTTCTTTGTCAGCGTCTGGCCGGCCGACACCGCCTTCTCGTTGCTGAACCCGACCATATCCGTCACCTCCTCGTTGCTTTGCAACACTTCGAGCCACCATTCAAGGGTCTTTTGCAGTAGCGCGCGCTCGTCCTTCTTCGAAGGCTCTTCCAGGAAGATCTTCCGCCGGGCCTTGCGCGAAGGATTGAGGTTTTGGACATCATCGATCGCGGATTCCAGAAGATCGAACCCCCCGAACCGGGCAAGACCCTGCAATGGCGACTCCAGCGCTTCCGGTGACGGCGCCGCTTCCCGGATGGAGACGACGGGCTCTTCGGCCGTTTTGATTTGTTCTGCTGACATAAATTAGATTTAATGATTTTTAAAATAAATGGATCGCACCCGCCGGCCACTCACTGCGTCGCCTTCAATTCCGCCACCAGCGCCTGCAGGCTACGGATCAGCGCATCTTTCGTATCCTTGTTGGCGAGCGCCTGCTTCAGCAGCTTGTTCGTCTTCAATTGCCGGATCATCTTATGATACTGCTGCTGTTTCCAGTCCAGCTCGTTGAGATAGGGACTCTGGGCCGTGATCCCCTTAACCCCGAAATCCTCCAGCCCCCCAAAACGCAGGGTCTCCCGGCGAAGCATGCCTTCCTCCGTCTCAAATTCCATTTCGACTTCGGGCCCAAAGTGTTCAAATACGGATTCGATGTCCGTCAGCCCGGTTACGATTTCGGGCTTCACGGGCGGGTCCTTGGTCAGCTTCTCAGCCAGCAGGACGCGGTTTTGCGGGATATCGGCAAAGGCTTCAAAAGCGTCGGTTTTCACCTCCACCCCGCCAATGCCATACGGTTCAATAGCCATAGATCAAAGTTTAAGTATGAATAAAATAGTTCAATGTTCCATTTTCATCGACATCCAGTCGCACCCGGTCCCCCGCAGCAAGTTTCCCGCTCACGATCATCCGCGACAACGGCCGCCGCACCTGACCCCGGATCACCCCCGCCAGCGGCCTTGCCCCATACTCCGGCGAAAATCCCCGCTCCGCAACGAGGCGCGCCGCCGCGTCCGTCACGGTGAGGGAAATACCCTGACCCGCCAGCAACGAATGCAATCCCTTCATCTGGATGGCGAAGATCGCCTCCATCATCTCCGCCCGCATCGGCCCAAAAGGCACGATCTCCGTCAGCCGGCCCAAAAATTCCGGCCGGAAATGTCCCGCCATTTTCTCCAGCAGCTCGCCATGCGTCGGCGCCGCCCCGCGGGCAAAAGCCTCCGTCACAAAACGGCTGGCGAGATTGCTCGTGAAGATGATCACCGCATTGCTGAAATCTCCCTCCCGGCCCAGCTTGTCATGCAGCCTGCCCTCGTCCATAATCTGCAGGAAAATATCGAACACGGAAGAATGCGCTTTTTCTATCTCGTCAAACAACACCACCGCATAGGGCTGCTGCCGGATCCGGTTCACCAGCAACCCGCCCTCTTCATATCCCACATATCCCGGCGGCGCACCATACAGCAGGGCCGCCGAATGCTCCTCCTTGAATTCCGACATATCGAACCGGATCATCATCTTCTCATCCTGGAACAACAGACCCGCCAATGCCTTCGCCAACTCCGTCTTACCCGTTCCCGTAGGTCCGAGGAAGAAGAAACTGCCGATCGGCTGCCCGGGCTTGCTCAACCCCGACCGCGATTCCAGGATGGCTTCACCCATCGCCTGTATCGCCTGATCCTGTCCCACCACGCGTTGTCGCAGCAGTTGCGGCAGCAACAACAACCGGTCCCGTTCCTGGGTCTGCAGTTTTCCAACGGGAATGCCGGTCTTATCCGCCACCATCGACGCAATATCCTGCGGCTGCAGCCCCGTCCGCGTCAGCGGCAACAACCCGCGCATCCGCGTATACACCGCCGCCAGCTCCGCCCGAACCCGCTCTTCTTCCGCCATCTCGGCCACATCTTCTTCGGGCGCCACCTCCGCCCAGATGACCGGGCTCGTCGCGCTCTTCAGTTGCTGGTAGTGCCAGTGCAGATCACCTTTAATGGAATTAAACTCTTCCTCCATCCGCCGATACCCTTCTTCCCCCATATCCACCGCGAGCCGCAGCGAAGCCATCGCCTGATCCACCAGGTCGATCGCCGCATCCGGCAGCTTCCGCCCCTGGATATACCGCTTCGCCAGCCGCACCGCCTCCCGAAGCACCTCGTCATCTGCCGTCAGCCCGTGATGCTGCTCATAACGCGGCAACACCGCCTTCATCATCCGAAATGCGTTCTCCGTATTCGGCTCGGCGACCAACAACGCTTCGAACCGCCGCGCAAACGCCTCGTCTTTCTCGATATACTTCCGGTATTCTTCTCCGGTAGTGGCGCCCATCAGGGTGATCGTCCCCCGCGCCAATTCGGGTTTCAGCAGGTTCGCCGCACCCGCCGCCGCGCCGCCTTTGTCCAGCAGCATATGGATCTCGTCGATAAACAGGATAGCCTTGTCAAAATCCCGCAACTCCGCCAGGATGGCCTTCAGCCGCTCTTCCACCTCCCCCTTATAAGAAGCGCCCGCTACCAGCGCGCCATTATCCAGTTCAAAAAGCCTTGCCCCCCGCAAAAACTCCGGCACCCGCCCCTCATGGATCGCCAGCGCAAATCCATCCGCCAGCGCCGACTTGCCCACACCCGGTTCCCCGATCAGTAACACATTGGGCTTGCTCCGCCGGCTAAGGATCTCCGCCATCCGCCGCAACTCCTGCTCCCGGCCCACGATCGGATCGATCTTTCCCTGCGCCGCCTTGACAAGAACATCCCGGCAATAATTCAACAACGCCTGTCCGCCCGCGGCCCTGGCCCCACCTGCCCCCAAACCGCCATCCGTCGGCCGCTGCGGCATCAATTCCTTCACCGGGTCCACCGGGCGCAGCAACAAATCCCGCGTCAGCGGGAAAGTCTTCAATTGCTCGAACGAGAATCCCACCCCCGGCGTGCTCAACGCGATAAGCAGATCCATCGGCTGAACCTCTTCTTTATCCAACAGCCCCCTCACGCGATCCGCCTCCTCCAACACCCCCGTCACCTCCGCATCCGGCCGCAACACCGGCTTCGGCGCCACCGCCTTCCGATATCCTTCGATCCGCGTATCCGCCCAGTCGGCGATATAATACACGTCCTGGTCCATCTGCCAGAGCCTCGGCTCCAGGCCGACATCGGCATGCAGCAATGCCTTCAACAGATGCGCCGCGCCTACCGCCGAATGCATATTTTCCTTCGCCAGCGCCTCAGCGATCGTAAACGCTTTTTCCGAACCGGCGCTCAGCCGGACATCCATCGTTGCTACAGCACTCATCATCAGAATATTTTACTGAATAATCCTTCTTTCTCTTTTAAATTCACAAACAGGGCGATGATACAATTCGTCTTGTCGTTCTTCACCAGCTGCACCGACAGCTTCTTGATCTTCTTCTCACTTTTCAACGAACTGAATTTATTGCACAGCTCGGTAAACGGCATCATCTTCCCATTCAGATTGGCCTCCACATTCAGGTTGCCGCCAAAATAAGGCGAGAAGCTGTCCGCAGTCTTCTGCTTGTTGGCCACCGCCCGCAGCTGCGCCTCGAATTGCTCGTTGCTGATCTCCGGCGCCTTCACGAGCGGCGGCTCCTCCTTCTTCACCGAATCCGTTGCCGGCGGCGCTCCCGGCGCCGGCTTGTTGGCGGCAACCATGACCTGCCGTTCGGGCCGGTCCCGGCGCTTCGGCGTGGCCGGCGGATTCACATAGATCTTCGCAATCCCCATCTGCCGCTCATCGTTATTGATCACCACCGTCACCGTCTTCAGCCCCGGCGTACTGTAAGTGTATTTGGGACTCCGGTCCGTCGCATCCACCGTCGCCGTCTCGCCAAACCGCCATTCCCATCGCGTGGCGCCCACCGTCGTATCCGAAAAGAGCACCGGCTTACCCACCTCCGCGGACTGTGGCGCGACAAAGGTCACGGCCAGCCGGGGATTGGCCACCGCCGGCGCCGCCAGGATCGTCACCCGCGCATACTCCGTACACTCCCCGTTCACCGTCAACGCCACCGTATAATCGCCCGGCGCATCATAGCTGTGCACCGCCGAACTGATCTTCGCATCGTTGCCCTGCTCGTCCCCAAAATCCCACTGCAGGGTCTGAAACTCCCGGATATTACTCTCAAACCGCACCACCTCCCCGGTAAAATAATGGGCGCTCCGGGCGGTAACCGTAAACGGCACGCATACCGTCCGGTTGGTCGACCGCCACGCCATGATCAGCAACGCCAACACCGCCGGAACGATCATCGCAATGATGGCCCGGTCATCCACCCGTTTATTCAGGATATATCGGTTCTTATTGTTGATCATGTCGTATCGGTTTTTAAAGTCAAACCCTCGCCCGCTGGCTCTTGCTCTGAAAGATTCCCCCGCCCGCTGGCTCTTGCTCTGAATGATTCCCCCGCCCGCTGGCTCCCTCGTAAATTTCCTTGTGTCCCTAAAAGCTCCCCTGTTGCCCCGTCGTATTGGTCCGCCGCAGCACATCGAGATCCCGCCGCGTATTATCCAGATCCCTTTGCGCCTGTTCATACTTCTGCCGGTAATCGTCCAGCTGCCGCGGCAGATCCCCGATGCTTGCCGCCTTGTTGGTCGCCTCCTGGTAACGCAGGAACACATCCAGCACATTTTTATTCAGCCGGCTGTACATGCTGCTGTCCTTGTATTGCAGCTGCGCCAGCTCCCGGATCTTCCCGGCGATCTGCTGATTCAGGTATACCGTATTACTGCCGGGCCGGCTCAGCGAGTCGATCAGCGCCTTCGCCTCATCCATACTCCGCACAAACTTCTCCTGCGCCAGCGCCTGCGTCTTGTACGCGCCAACCTGGTCCCGCAGGATCGCATTGTCCTTGGCCGGGATGCGCGTATCGAAATACACCGCGCTTACCACCAGCAGCATGGAGAACAAAAAGAATCCCAGGAATTTCCAAAAGGCCGTGTCCCGTTCCTTCGAATTGACAAGATGTGCCATATACCAGATGTTATATTTTTTTGCTCAACGCCGCAGGCCGATCTCAATTGCGCTCCGATCTCACCCGCGTCCTATCGCCCTAATCCGCCAAAAAACTCTTCCTCCTGGCCGCCGGCATCTCTTCCGCCGGCACCACCAGGTGCTCCTTCACAAAAATGCCGGCCTCACGCTTCTTCCCGATATATTCCAGCGCCGCCAGACTCCCGAAAAGCCGTAAGGTGAACGCGATAAACCCATCCAACTGCCGCAGCGCCGCGCGGATATCCGCGTGATCATAACGCAGGGTAGCCGCCGCCGTAAGCGTCGCATCCCACTCGCCCTGCTGCACCTGGCACCATTCGGCAAAATAGCTAAGCAGGTCGTCCTTCGGCATTCCCGTATAGACATCCAGCCGGTTCTTCATCAGCCGCGCAAGGGCCGCCATCCCCGCAATCATCCGCACGGGCGGCTGCGACCGGTACTCCAGCAGCACGCGTTGATACTCGCCGGCGAGATAGATGGCCATCGCGTCGCACAGCTCGCCGACCAGCATCGCCAGTTCGTTCTGCTGCCCCTTCTGAACCATCTTCTGTTGGATCCGCAACACATAACTTTCCATCATCCCAAAAAAGGACTCCAGCTCCGCATGCCATTCGGCAAGGGTAGGGTGGGCGTTCACTGCCGTACAGGGGGGGATATACTCTTCGTCAGGCAACACCTTTCCGTCGCTGACCCGGATCCGGCCCAACGGCAAAAAGAAGTCCCCCGGCGTCTCCCGGGAAAGCTCGCGGCAGTCCACCAGTTCCAGCCGGTAAGCCGGCGCGGTAAACGGCGGCCGCAGCTGGCTCTCCGTCATATCGGGCCGGCCCGCGGGAACCCGCGAGTAGGGATTTACGGCCAGCATCACAAAATATTCTGCGTCACTCGTCGCCATCTGCGCATACGGGATATTCAGCCCGGGGATCTCCGCCGTCAGCGCGTCTTCCCCCATCACCGAGCCTTCCCGGACAAAGACAAGATGCCCGCCATAGGTCACCGCCTGACAGCCGATCAGCCGGATCATCACCCGCTGCTGGTTGTCGGTCGTCACGACCACCGGCCGTCCCGGCTGCGGCTCACCCGACGGGAAAAGCCCATAACTCACCGCACTCAGCCCGGCCCGTGTATGCATGGCCTGCTGCCAGTGGTTTGCCCGCTGGTCGGCCCGGAAATGATCCTTGTTGATCTTCATACCATCGGCCCAGTTGACGGGCAGATACAGCTCAGGAGACCCGATTGCAGATGATGACGTCATTCTCTCTTATGTTGTTGATGAAAATTGTTTTTTCCGTGTCGATATACTTCGTCGAAAGATGATACCATTTCGGCTTCCGGTAAAAGATCCAGCCATGCAGGTCCCCCTGCATGTTGGAATAGCGGATGGACGAACCGCCATGACGGTCGTTATAGTCGTTGATGAAATAGTAAAAGAGTTGACCAAACTCCATATCCACCGGCGCCTTCGCCCGGAAGTTTGTAAAATAACGGTCCTCCATCTGCTTCTGAAACTCAAAACTGATCACCAGCAGGTTCTTCAGTTTCGCCTCCTCCAGGTCCGGCTCCTGCGCATGTGCAGGATAATACCATTCCTTGTAGATCTTCGGCGGAATAGCCACGCTCTTCAAATAGGTCTGATA
The DNA here is from genome assembly GCF_036500295.1 of Puia sp. Lineage (NCBI taxonomy): Bacteria > Pseudomonadati > Bacteroidota > Chitinophagia > Chitinophagales > Chitinophagaceae > Puia > Puia sp. The sequence goes on from NZ_DASYCH010000094.1 coordinate 34,958, forward strand.
AACAAAATAAGGAACCAAAAACAGTAACCCCGCCGTCGATATCGCGATCTCCGACCCCTCCCGGTTGACGATCCGGTAGGTCATGATCATCGCCACCGCCCCCAGCAACAGCAGCACCAGCAGATGCAGCACCTCCGGCCAGAACGCACCCGGCCCCATCCATTTCAGCCAGCGCTTGCCCGTATAGAGATGCAGGATGCCGATCCCCAGGAAAAGTACCTGGTAGAAGAGAAAGGCAAAGAGATATTGCGAAAAGGGCAGCGCAATGCAAAAGCCACTCAGCGCAAACAATAGGACAAAGGACAGGGTGTACAGGATCGTGCGCTTGCTAAAGGCCTTGAAGCCGCCGCGCACCCGGCTGATGAGCATCCCCATCAACGCGGAAAGGCCGATCGTGCCGATGCTCAGCACCATCATCCATTTACCCATCTCCGGATATAACCATCTTTCTGTCATACCAATAGAATTTTTTATTCGGTCAATTCAGTGGAATAGCCCAGCACCGGCTCCCGCCCCGCTTCCAGCCGCATCTCCACCGTGCTCCGGTCGATCGCGATCTCCATCCCGGTATCCGCCTCCGCCGGCACAAAAAATCGATTGAAGGTCTCGATCACCGCATACCGGCCGCCGCCCGGCAAAAAAGAACTCACCTCTGCTCCGGCGACGGGACCGATCGCATATTGATACACCGGGTATCCCTCCACGAACGAGTTCCCGCAAACCGTATCGTCCCCCAGCGACTGTTCCCCCAATCCCTTCTCCAACTCCCGTCCGATCCATGTCAGCCCAGGCTCAGCAATGGTTATTTTCACCGGCAACCCAAGCAACAGCGAAAGACATTCCTGCATCAGCGGCAGACAACCCGTGATCCGGTAAGCATGTGGGATCAGCAAGTTGAAAAATCCCGCCGCCCGGTCGTCGACCTCGTCGGGGATGCCCCAGAAGGCGCGGAAATATCGGTGCAACATGCCTTTCTCCAAACCCTGTTGTAAAGCCCGTTCCTCTTCCTCCAGTTGCAGCAGCTGATAAAATCCCGCATGCTCGAAAGGCTGGAAGAATTTTCGAATCCCGTTCTCCCGCGTCTTGTTCCAGCGATGCAGCGCGGCCATCTCGGTCACGCCCATCCTGCTGTTGTATTCCGCACCCGCCGGCTGAAAGAAAAGCCCCTCGGGTAACAGGTCATAGAATCCCGGCCGCGACAATTCTACCCGCACCCGGCCCCTCAGCGCCGCATAAGCCTGCCAGGCATCTTCCTGCCAGCTCGCATCGGTCACGTCATTGGCATAAGCCCTTTCAAAGAATGTCCCCGTGCCGATCGTAAAATCTTCCCGGGGATAACCACCCGCGATCACATGCGCCAGCAGTGATTCCGCTCGCAGTTCCTGCGCGTGATCCAGCATCGCATCCGGTAATCGTTCAGGCGACAGCATATTTTTTTGTTTCTTCTGTTCCAAAAAAGACCCGAAACGGCATAAACGACATCGACCGCCGCTCCAATCCCTCCTGCAACGTGGCCGTCCAGTGATCCAGCGTCCCCGCCTGATGCAGCGTGGCATACTCCCGCTCATCCAGCAGGATATGGACGTCGATCGTTTTTAAAAAGCCCGCCTGCCGGCCCGTGCCCACCATCACCCCCTTCTTCACCGTGACCGACCGCGCCCGGGCGCCCGTCTCATGGATACAAAAAAGCCGGATGTCTTCGGGACTCATGATCCGGTCCCTGGAAAGCACCGCGCTCTTATAGGCGGGGATGCTCTCATGCGGCGCCAGCCGGTCCCTGCCGCCCTGCGGCCTCGTCATCAACACGATGCTTCCCTGTCGCAACCCGCCGTTCCGGTACGCCAGCAAGGGCATGCCGCTGCGCACCCGGTTGGCCGCGTTGCCCAGGGTGCTCCAGTAGCCCACCACCAGGTGACGGTTCACCGTATCTCCCGTAACGGTCACCTCGAGATAGGGAACCGCATCGGCGCCCGTATCGGCCTTCTCCAACTCCTGACTCAGCCGGTTGATCACCTGCTGGATTTGTTTTACTTCAGTTGTTATAAAATCGCGGTTGTATAACGCGAAGGCCGCACTCTCATCCCGCAACAACTGCAACAGATGTTCGGTCACCGCCCGGGCATCGCGCTCGTCAAAACGGCCGACTCCGCCCTTGCGTAAAAGAATTTCCCCTCCTCTCAGAAGAGAAACTTTATCCTGATCGATCACCGAATGCACATCGAGAAATTGCCGCCCCTGCTCACACCGCAGCGGCAAAATATTGATCCAGTCCTTCAACCGGTACGTCAGCTCATGCAACTGCCGGTTCACCACCGGAAAGCAGTTGACCTGGCAATGCAGGTTCTGCAGCAGCGCTCCGTGGATATTTTCAGGAAATTCAATTCTCACCCAAAAGATCTTCTCCGGCTTCAACCCCTCCGCAAACCCCGGAGCCGCACTCCCGCCACCCGCCGCACTCCCACCACCCGCTGCACTCCCACCACCCGCTGCACCGCCGCTACCCGCAGCAACTGCAGCCACCGTGTTCCCCGCTTCGGCGTGCCTTCCCCCCGCCTCCACGTGTACAAACCTATGCCGATGGATATTTCTAACCATCCGCGTGACACTCAGACTAATATTATGTGGCGCATGCAGCCAGCCCGCCAGCTCATCATCGTAGATATCCGGCTGATTATACCCGGCGCCGACCCGCAGCAATTCTTCCCCGCAATACCATCGCGCTTCCGGCAGATGATGATAGAAAACGGCCGCACCCGCATCCAAACAATCAAAATAGAACTGAGCCCCGGGCAACGCGCCCGCGTCCCCGGCAAGTCCCAGCCACAACACGTGCGGTTCCAGCGGCCTGGCCAATGCAGAGAAGGTCTCCCGCTCACCGGGCCCCGCATACCGGAATAGCCTGTCCCCCGCGGCGAGGTATTGCACCCGGGTATCTGTAACCGCATACGCACCCGCCGGCGAGAACCAAAGCTCCGCGGCATCGGCGCCTTGCGTCAAAAGAAATTGTTCGCGCTCTTCCAGCAACAGCCGGTCATCCATACTTTGCGCAAACAGGATGGCGGAAGCAGGCACCGGCGCCGTCAGCACATCGGGCGCCATCAACTGCACCATCTTCTGCAACACCCGCTCACGGCTCATACTCATCTCGTTGGACATCTTCTCCAGTTCGGCCGCAAACACTTCCATCAGCAGGGACAGGAGCGGATCGAAATCCGACTCCTTGATCCGGTCGGAATATCCCCACACCGCCGATGCGGCCTTTAACATCCTTTCTTTTATCGTAGCTCTCGATTCGATCATTGGTTATGATTGTTGATCAATGAACCTTGCCTCACCTGCGTCCTTTGCCTCGCCTGCCTCTCTTGCGCGCCTCCTGCAACTTTGCGCGCCCCTGCCCCTAGTTATACGACAGTGGGCTGATAAAAAAATGATCCCGGTAGACGATGGTCTCATTCGTCCCCTTCAGTACCCCCGACACCGTTATATCCAATCGATTCTTGATCCGGCGGCTCATCCCATCCCCGCGGCTCCCACCGTTTCCACTACTCATCCCATCCCGCCGACTCACGCCGTCGTTGTTCAGTTCGTCCTGATGCAGTTGCAGTTCCGTGCGCACCCGCTCCAGCCGCGGCTCATGCAAGCGGATGGCTTCATCCAATGCCTGTACGATCTGATCCTTCAGCCGGCTACGGCTCGACAGACTGTCGAAGTCCGTATCCCAGAGCCCGCATCCAAAGCGTTCGTTGCTGGCCATTTCGCCCAACGAGGTAGTAAGAAGAAGATGAATATGATGCGCAATGGACTCGCGGACCGAACAGGTCGCAAGCAAACCCCGTTGGGGAACCTTGTCCAATTGCAAGGGAAGCGAAAGAAATCCGGAAGACATGACCCTGAATTTATATAGTGGTAGCTGAATACGTCTGACCTTTATGGTCGAGCCGCAATATGCGGCTCCGGTCGGCAGCCAGGGTCAAAAGAGAATTGTCTTGACGACTACACCGAAGGAAGGAATTGTAACGTCAAAATAGGAACAAAAATAATGCCAGACAAAATAAATTATGCACACGCGCACGCGTTTCAAAAAATTCCTATCTTTAGATCGTTCCCACCCCTCCTCCCTCACGTTTATATACAAACGCAAAAAAATCACCGGCACCATGGCCAACGCCACAGCACCCTATATCGTCGTAGGTATCGACGGCACCAGCTCCGCCTCCTGGCGCAAGCCCGATGGCAGCAACAGCCATGTCTATAAGTTTGTGCATGATTTTCAATATGGTGCGATGGGTGTCGACAAGCTTTTTCTCGACGGACCAAACAACGTCGTCGAAGGCCGCGACTCCGAGCCCATCCTGCAAAAAGCATTGGACTTTATCAACCACCGGCTGCAGGTTCTCTTCCCCCGGCAGCTCGGCGGCAATGCGGCCCATCCCATCCATCCCCTCGATATGTTCGACGTCAACGCCTGCACGCAGACCGATTATTATCGGGATCAGTACGGCGACGAGTTCGGCCTGCTGCCTCCCGCATCGAACACCGCCTCCCGCGTCCCGGTACAGGTCAACGCGACGATGCTCTCGCATCAGCCGCTCAGCGTCGATCAGGTCCGCATCGTCATCGTTGGCCACAGCCGCGGCGGCCTCATCGCTACCGTGCTGGCCCATATGCTCAGTCCGGTCGTGCGGGTCTATTTTCTCGGCCTCTACGATGCGGTCGACCGCGAACCCTGTCTCGACGGCGCTACAATCGACAATGTGAAGATCGTCTTTCACGCCCGCCGCAGCCCGGAGGTCGGATCACGCACGATGTTTGGCAACACCGCCACCCGCTACAAAGTCGAGCACTATGAAGAAAGTTTTTTCTATACCTCGCATGGCGGCATCGGCGGCGACTTTGTCGCCGACCCCAAAAAGGTCGGCATGTTCGGCGACGATTCCTGCACCGCCCGGCCCGACACCCGCGTCATCAATGGCGGCAAGGCCGGACCCATCATCCTCGACAACCGCGCCGCCCTCACAAAAAAGCTCGGCAAACCGATCGAACAGATCTGCGCGCAGGGCCGCGACGACGCCGACTCCTTTATCCGCAACGGCGCGCGCCGCTTCGGCCTGCCGATTTGAGGGATCTTTAACAACTTCCTTGCAACGTTCCGGTGCAAACTCGCCAGCGACGATGCCTGCGGTCTTGCCAAATCCAACAGCATTCCGCTCACCGTCAGCACGCCGGTGGCGCCGGACTCTCCGATTCCAGCATCGCCAATCTCCCCGGCGCCTTCACCCCCGGCGACCGCACCTTCGGCTGCAACGGCGTCTACAATGGCCATCCCGCACCCACCGGCACCTATGTCTACTTCGTAAAAATGAAATTCGCCGACGGCCATGTACAGCTCTTTAAAGGAACGGTAATCCGTATACGATAAACTGGGTGCCGCTAATACACTTTGAATACCTGCCCCGTCTGCGCCCCCAGGGCGCTCTTCACATACGCCGCCGCCACTTTCTCCATCGGCACCGGGATATGTCCCGGGAAAAAGGGAAAATAACCCGGCGAATCCTCCACCACACCCGGACTCACCACGTTGATGCGTACCCCATTCTCCAACTCGATCGCCGCCGCCCGGCCAAAAGCCTCCACCGCCGCGTTCACCGCGCTGAGATTCGCGCCGTAGGGTACCGGATCCTCCGCCAGGATACCCGACGTCAGCGTGAAGCTGCCCTTCGGCCGGATATGGTGCTGGCCGATAAGCACCAGGTTCACCTGCCCCAGCAGTTTACTGTCAAGCCCCTTGCGAAAATCCTCGGCCGTCATCGCATGCAACGGTCCGAAATGTCCGCTTCCCGCGGCGTTGATCAGTGTGTCAAACGGCCCCACATCCCAATACAGCTTTTCGATCGACTCCGTCGACCCGATGTCTACCCGGAAATCCCCGCTCTTGCTCCCAACCCGAACCAACTCATGATCTTTTTCTACGGCCGCGGCGATCCTCCTGCCGATAGTGCCCGAGGCGCCGATGAGAATTATTTTCATAAAGAATGTTGTTTAAAGACTTCGCCCGCCTGACGCATCGCATTGCTCACCTTTACACCGCCGGCATAGAATAACACTTGCAGGATGGTCTCCAGCACCTGCTCCTTCGTTGCACCCTCCTTCAGCGCGGCATCGATATGCGCCGCCAGCTGCGGCTCCGCGCCACCGCCGATCGTCACACAACTCGCCACCAGCAGCAGCTCCCTTGTCACCAGGTCAAGCCCCGGCCGTCCCATGATGCCCGAAAGGGCCCATTCCAGGGTCATATCGATAAGGTCCGGGCATACGGTTTCCAGCGACCGGACAAGTTGTTCCCCCGACTGACCTCCATGGAGGCGTTCGAGGAGGGCAAGGCCCTTTTGATATTCTGCACTTTTCTGTTTCATGACCCAAAATTCCGGTATCGGATCATAAAAGTCAAGTAGTTACCCGAATGTCAGCTGGTGACAAATATGTCGTAATTTTGTCCCGCGCGCCTTTCGCGCACCCCTCCCCGCGAAAATTTTTTTTCACTGCATGGAAAAACAGCAAAAAGCAAAGCGCTATCACGACGCGACCCAGTGTCCCATGACCGCCACCATCGATGTCATCGGCGGCAAATGGAAACCCATCATCATCTTCATCCTCATGGATGGCCCCCTCCGCTTCGGCGAAATTCATCGCACCATCCCCGGCATGGCCCTCAAAGTCCTCTCCCGGCAACTCAAAGAACTCGAAGAAGACGACATCCTCATCCGCACCGCCTACCCCGAAGTCCCACCCCGCGTCGAATACTCCCTCTCCCCCAAAGGCGAAACCCTCCGCCCCGCCATCCAACTCCTCTCCGCCTGGGGCACCGAACACCTCCTCCAACCCGCCTGATCTCACCCATAATCTTGAGGTTCAAACCCGCACGTTTCCCCAAACTTGTTGGTAATTCTCCCACATTTCAATTCGAAACCTCCATATCTTTGCTATTTCAAACCAAAACCTATCATATGACTCAGGATCAGGAATACGAACTTACCATAAAAGCTCTCCACCAATTCGGTCAAAAAATCCGTCGTTCCCGGAAAGCCTCACGCCAATTCCTCATCGACGCTGGTATTATCCTTCCCGATAACCGAATGAAAAAGAAAAAGACAAAAAAGAAGAAATAGTGACTTATCACCAGCCTTTCCAGATCATCGGTTTTCATAGTTGTGACCGGGACCTGGGTCTTCGTCTTCTGAACGGTTCTGATGAGCTGCGGCCGAGTAACAATCCCTGGGATTGGCTTGGTCCGGGGATCTATTTTTGGGAACAAAATCCTTATCGGGCATTGAGCTATGCCGAGGAAGCCGCTCGTAAAAAACAAAAATTCGCCGGTAAGATAGAGGTCCCCTTCGTCGTCGGGGCGATCATCGAACTCGGTAGATGCCTGAACCTGATTGAACCGAATTCTATTGAGATCGTAAAAATGGCCCATGCTGAGTTATTGGCGACCTCACAAAATAGCAACGAAAAGCTCCCCGTCAACGATGGCCCAAATCGCGCGCTCGACTGCGCCGTCATCAAATTCATGCACGAATTCAACAAAGATCAAAACCTCCCTCCCTATGACACCATCCGCAGCCCCTTCCACGAGGGCGGCCCCATCTACACCGGCGCCAACTTCACCGACCGCCTCCACATCGAACTCTGCATCCTCAACTCCCAATGCATCAAAGGCTACTTCCTCCCTCGCCCCATCCAACTCTTCAACCCATACCTCCGCCAGCAATTCCGCGCCTAAAAAATATACCTCACCCCAAACTGTATCTGCCACCGGCTCGGCAGATCCGGACTCGACGTAAACGTACTCTTCTGCCCCGGATCAAATTGATACGTCGCCTGACCCGCCCCATTCTTCCCCACATATGAGATCGGCTGAAAATACCCAGACGTACTCGCATACTTCCTCACCCCCCAGCTACTACTGATCAGATTCCCCAGATTCACTACATCCATACTAAGCTGGATCCGCCGCGTCTCGCCCAACTTGAAGTCCTGCAACACCCGCATATCCACCTCGCTGAACCAGGGCGTCTGCCCGCCATTCCGCTCCGTATACTGCCCGCGATGCTTGCTCAGATACTTGTCCTGCCCGATAAACGCCTCTAACGCCTGCTGCTGCGCCCCGGCACCCTGAACGTCTCCATGCACATCGGTATACGGCGTAAAGATCATATTCGGGATCTCCGCCTGCGTCGGCACATATAACAACGCGTTGATCCCCGCACCGCTGCTATTGGTCAGATCGCCGGCATACGTATAAGAGAACCGGTTTCCACTCGTCCAGTTGCCAAACAGCGAAACCGTCGTCCCGCCCCACTCGTAATCCCATCGCTTGATGCCCGCGATCACAAACCGGTGCGTATTCCCATACAGCGAATGCGTCACCACCGGGATATTCGGATTGCTGACGATAGGATTCCGATCAAACGCATCACCCGATATCTCCGCCGAGATGCTGTTCGCATCCTTCGCCACCTGATAATTATACGAACCCGTCAGGTAAAGCCCCATCGGCAAATTCTCCGTCACCTGCACCGTCGCATTATAAGAATATCCCTTGCCGTTATTCCCAAACACATAGGTCCCGACGCTCCCCTTATCCGTCGCCAGATAAACAGCCCGGTGATCGGCCGTCCCCGAATTCAAAGTCCCCGTCGGCGTCCCCAGCCCATAGTCCTGCACCATCATCGCCTGCACATCCTTGGTATAGCCGAGGTCCAGCGTCAGCACCGTCGTGGCGCCCAATTTATAATCCACCCCCGCACTCGTCCGCCAGACCTGCGGAAAATGAAAATTACGCGCCGTTACGTTCAGATAACCCGTAAACGGATTCGCTATCTGGTTACCCATCCATACAAACGGGAACCGGCCCGTAAACAATCCCGACCCACCCCGCACCTGGATCTTATTCTCGCCGTCTACATTCCAGTTGAAACCCACCCGCGGCGAGAAAAGCGGCGTAGCCTTCGGGAACTTGGAATTGTCAAAGGCTTCTCCGTTCTTCACCGGCGCCCCCGACAACGGATCGAACAACGTCAGGTCGTCCGTATTGGCCACCGTCGGCATCCCATAGGAATAGGCGCCGCTAAACGTTCCATTGGTATTCATGATCGGACTCTCGAAGTAATTCTTGCTGCCATAGAAATACACCGGCTTGTCTACCCGCAACCCAACGGTTAGTTTGAAGGTGGGCGATAGCTTCCACGCATCCTGTGCATACAACGCGGCTTGCCCCACCGTGAAATTGCTCCAGGTCCATTTATCCGCCGCCGCCGCATTCTTGGCATAGGTCGCGTTACCCGTCCCCGGATAGCCACCCATCATAAACGTGGCAAGGTCTACCTGGTTGAACACATTGAATCCATAACCCGTCAGGTTAAAGCTGTTCTCAAACCGGAACGACTCAAATGAAGCGCCCACCGTCAGCGTATGGTCCGCCAACGCCACGGTGACATTATCCGTCAGCTGCAGCGCATTCTGATTCAAAATATTGTGGATGGAGAACGGCTCTTGCCCCGCAATGATGTAGGGGACATTGTTCTTGGTGATATTGATCACGGGGAAAGGCGTCGAATTCGGATTGCGGAAATCATGGAAGACGGTATTGATCACCCGTAGGTTATTCGAAACCGTACTGTTGAGGTTGGTCTTCAACTCCAGGCCGAAATTCTCGAGATGATTGTTCATCCGGTATCCGGAGTTCTCGTATTGCAAGGTTATCGCGTCGGGACCCCGCCGGTTGATCGCGCTGGGGTGCGCCGGCTTTTCCTGGTACGCACTCAGCCCGTTATAGGTAAAGGTCAGCGTATTCCGGTCGTTGATCACCCAGTCCAGCTTCGCGATCCATTTATAGCTGACCGTTTTCTGGGTATAGTTTTGATACGGCCCCGTCTCATAGCCATAGTTATTACGCAGCAGCGCACTCACGGCATCCAGATCGGTCTTCAGCACCCGGGATGTCGTGATCTCTCCCGTATTGGTCCCGTCATTGGCCACATAGGCGCTGTTCGCGTCGCTGCGTTGCTGGGTCTCGAAATTGACAAAGTAGAAGAGTTTGTTTTTTTTGAGTGCACCGCCAAGCGAAGCCCCGCCCTGAAAATCGTGCAGCGAAGGGACATTGAAAGAATTGCCTTCCACTTTATGACCCGTCAACGCCTGATTGCGGAAGAAGCCGTAAATAGTTCCAAAGGTCTTGTTCGTTCCGCTCTTGGTGACCGTGTTGACCCCCGCACCGGTAAACCCTGCTTGCGTCACATCGTACGGAGCGATATTCACCTGTATCTGGTCAATGGCGTCCAGCGAAATAGGTTGGGCGCTGGCTTGACCGCCGGGTGTCGGCGCATCGAGCCCGAAGGGATTGTTGAAAACCGCGCCGTCGAGCGAGTAGTTGTTGTACTGCCCGTTCCTGCCCGCAAAGGAAACGCCATTGTAGGTTGGGGAGGCCGACGGCGTCAGCCGGGTATAGTCATCGGCGCTTCGCGAGATGGTCGGCAGCCGCTGGATCTGCTGGCTGGTGATATTCACCGATGCCCCGGTCCGGTTCTCGTTGAAGACCCGGCTCCTGCCGGTGACCGTCACCGCATTGAGATTCGCGGTGGACAACTCCAGTTTGAAATCGACGGTCCGGGTCTGACCCAGCTCGAGAAGGATATTGCTTTCCGTCTGAGGAGTAAAACCCGTATAACTTACCGTTACCGTATACGGCCCGCCCACCCGAAGGTTCGGCACAAAGAAATTGCCGGCGCTGCCGGATACGATATGCCGTCTGATCCCCGCATCGGGAAAATCGATCTCCACCGTGGCGCCTGGAAGCGGCTTGCCGGATGCATCGGTCACGGTTCCGCCGACACTGGAGGTCGTCACCTGGGCAATCGAAGAAAAGTGGAAGAAAATGAGGAGGAGTAGGGGCAATAAACGGCCCTGCAGATGATTGGTGTTTCTCATCGAGAAAAGGTTTTGGTTATATATGTGGTGTAACTTCAATTTAACCCAAAAACACGACAGTTGTTCTTTTTGCGGTCAATATTTTGTAAATTGTATATACGAGGCTGCATCAGATACAACAACCATGCATGGTCAAATTCGTCCTCAATAATAAATTCATTCGTTCGGATGATCCGCCGGCAACTCTTTTACTCGATCTCATCCGCTACCGCGAACACCTCACCGGGACCAAGATCGGTTGTCGCGAAGGGGACTGTGGAGCGTGTACTGTTCTCATTGGCGAATTAAAGGGCGATCGCGTCGTCTATCGCTCGGCTACCTCCTGTCTCACCGCCATCGGCAATGTTCACAACAAACACGTTGTCACCATCGAAGGGATCAATCGCGAAGACGGCGGCGACCTCAATTTCCTCCAGCAGGCCATCTGTGAGGAAGGCGCCAGCCAGTGTGGCTTCTGCACCCCTGGCTTCCTCGTCTCCATGACCGGCTTCTGTCTGAACGAGAACGAACCTACCCGGGCCGCGGCCATCGCCGCCGTCGACGGCAATATCTGCCGGTGCACCGGCTACAAATCCATCGAGCGTGCGCTCGCAAAGCTGACCACCTTGCTAGCGACCCGGACTTCCTCCGACGTCCTGGAGTTCGCTATCTCCCAAAAAATACTCCCCGGCTATTTTACAAGCATTCCCCGTCGCCTCGCCCAACTCGCCCTCGAACCCAATGGCGTCCTCCACGGCGTCCCGGCAACAGACGCCCGCGATAGTGCCACATCCAATCCAATCTTCCTCGGTGGGGGTACCGACCTCTACGTTCAGCAACCCGAGCGAATGGTCCGTTCTCACCCCGCATTCCTGAACATCGACCCTTCACTGCAACAGATAACCGAGTCGGCCGGCGAGCTCCGCATCGGCGGCGGCGTCACCGTTACCCAACTGCTCGAATCGCCGCTGATCCACCGGGCCTTTCCGCATTTTCCGCATTATGCCCGACTCATTTCCTCCACCCCGATCCGCAACATTGCTACCGTCGCCGGTAACTTCGTCAACGCCTCACCCATCGGCGATCTTTCTGTCTTCTTCCTCGCCCTCGATGCCCGCATAACGCTTAGCGATGGCTCGACCCGCCGTGTCCTGCCGCTGAATAAATTCTTCAAAAGCTATAAAACTCTCGACAAAGGCCCCGGCGAATACGTCGAATCCGTGCACCTCGCAACTCCTCAACCCAACACGCGGTTCAACTTCGAAAAGGTCAGCAAACGAACCTGCCTCGACATCGCAAGCGTAAACACCGCCATCCAACTGACCGTCGACGGCGACACGATCCGCCAGGCCCATTGCTCCGCCGGCGGAGTAGGGCCCATCCCTCTCTACCTGCAAAAGACCTCGCAGTTCCTCGCCGGCCATCAGATCTCGGCCGCACTTGTCGACGCGGCGATCGATTCGGCCCTCACCGAGATCAGCCCCATCAGCGATGTGCGCGGCACCGCGGAATACAAACGACTCCTGCTCGGCCAGCTCATCAAAGCGCATTTTATCACCCTGTTTCATCATCTGCCGGAGGAGGAATGGCTATGACACGCGATACGAAACACCTCGACGCCCCGGCGCACACGCGTGGCGAATCCATCTACCTCGACGACATTCCCCTCATCAGCGGAACGCTGTTCGGCGTCGCCTTCGGCTCTCCCATCGCCCACGGTAATATCCGGGAATTGCATTTGAATGAAGCGATCCAATGCCCGGACGTCATCCGCATCTTCACCTATAAAGATATTCCGGGCGAGAACCAGATCGGCGGCATCATCCCCGACGAACCGCTCTTCGCCGAAACTCATGTTCACTATTGCGGCATGCCCATCGCCTTCGTCGTCGCCACATCGGAGGCCGCAGCCCGTCATGCCGTGTCGAAAATAAAAGTCGATATCGATCCCTTGCCGGTGGTCACCGATCCCCGCGAAGCCCAGGCCAACAACGACCTGATCGTCCCCCCACGGACCTTCCGCCTCGGCGATACCACCGCCGCCTGGCAAGACTGCGTCCATATCATCGAAGCAACTACCGAAACCAACGGCCAGGAACATCTTTACATCGAAACCCAGGGCTCCTATGCCCTGCCCCAGGAAAACCAGGCCATCCGGGTTTACTCCTCCACCCAGGCCCCCACCGCCACGCAACGGGTGATCAGCAAGATCACCGGCCTGGCCATGCACGCCATCGATGTCGAAGTGACCCGCCTCGGAGGCGGCTTCGGCGGCAAGGAAGACCAGGCCAACGCCTGGGCCGCTATGTGCGCACTGGCATGCCGCCACCTGCGGGCACCGGTTAAATACTCGTTACCGCGCACCGATGACATGGTGTTCACCGGCAAACGACATCCCTATTCCGCCGATTTCAAACTCGGCCTCGACGCCGACCAAAAGATCCGGGCCTACGAGGTCACCTTCTATCAAAATGCCGGCGCCGCGGCCGACCTCTCCCCGGCCGTGCTCGAACGGACGCTCTTCCATTGCACGAATACCTACTATATCCCCAACGTCAGGGCTACAGCCTACAGCTGCCGGACTCATCTGCCTCCCAATACGGCCTTTCGCGGCTTCGGCGGCCCCCAGGGGATGTTCGTCATCGAAGCCGCCATCGCAAAGGCAGCCGAGACGCTGGATATCCCCGCCATAGAGATCCAGCGGGCGAACCTTATCTGCTCCGGCGATGAGTTCCCCTATGGCCAGAAAGCCGTCAGCGAAGCCCACGCCTGCTGGCAAAAGGCCGAAACGCTCTACGACATCGACACCCTGCAAGAGGAGATCGGCGAGTTCAACGCCAAGCACCGGCTCTCCAAAAAAGGTCTCGCGTTTATGCCCATCTGTTTCGGCATCTCTTTTACAAAGACGCTCCTCAACCAGGCCAGGGCGCTGGTCCATGTCTACACAGACGGCAGCGTCTCACTCAGCACAGGCGCCGTGGAGATGGGCCAGGGAGTAAACTCGAAGATGATCCAGGTGGCCGCAACGGTTTTCTCCATCGACCCCACGCTCGTCCGGATCCAGGCCACCAGCACCCAACGCATCGCCAACACCTCGCCCTCCGCCGCCAGCGCCACCGCGGATCTCAACGGCAAAGCAGTGGAAATGGCCTGCACTGCGATCCTCCAGCGCCTCCGGTCGGTCGCCGCCGCCGAACTGCAAGCCAATCCCGAATCCATTACCTTCCTCGACGGGCTCGTTCACATCGACGGCATACCGACAGTTCTCCACTGGAAGCAACTGATCATGGCGGCCTATATCCGCCGCGTCAGCCTGTCTGAACATTCGCACTACGCCACCCCGCAGATCCATTTCGACTATACAAAAGAAAAAGGCCATCCCTTCGCCTATCATGTATACGGTACGGCCATCGTCATCGTCACGCTGGACTGTCTGCGCGGGCGTTATACTGTCGACGCCGTTAAGCTCGTCCACGACGCAGGCGCCAGCATGAACCCTACGATCGATCGCGGCCAGATCGAAGGCGGCGTCGTCCAGGGCATCGGCTGGATGACGATGGAAGAAGTGGTGTACGATGAAAAAGGCCGCCTCCGCTCCAACACCCTTTCCGCTTACAAGGTCCCGGACATCTATTCCGCCCCTGCGGAGATCGCCCTCGAATTTCTCCACACGGATCACGACAACCTCGCCGTCTTCCGGAGTAAAGCCGTGGGCGAACCGCCACTCATGTATGGCATCGGCGCTTATTTCGCCCTCCGCAACGCGATCCTCGCCTTCAACCCCACCGCCCAAATCCCCTTCGACGCCCCGCTGACGCCCGAAAAAGCGTTGATGGGCCTGTACCAAAAGCAGCCGACCCATGTTGCCGGCTAAGCAAGCGGCCCTCTGGCATTTTGCACTCGCCTGCCTGAATCAGGAGATTCCGGCAATGATCCTATATGTGGTGGAAAGTATCGGCAGCAGCCCGGGACGCCAGGGCTTCTTCCTGGTGATCGATTTTGCCGGATATAAGGAAGGGTCCATCGGCGGCGGCATCATGGAACATAAATTTATCGAACTGGCAAAAGACTATCTCCGCCAAAATACCCCACTCAACCTCCTTCGCCGCCAGGTCCACGACAAGGACTCGCCAAAAGATCAAAGCGGCATGATCTGCTCGGGCGAACAGACCATCTGGCTCTATGTTCTGCAGCAAAAGGACCGGTCCGTCATCGAACGCCTGCTTACGCATCCACAAAACGGCTGCCTCGAATTCTCGCCCGATGGCATGCGCTTCGACACCCAGCCGCCCGATCAAAACACTTTCTTTCAAAGAAACAGCGACACCAGCTGGGTCTATCGTGAAAAGACCGGCTATACCCATCGCCTCTATATTATCGGCGGCGGCCATGTGGCGCTCGCCTTCTCCCGCCTTATGCAAACGATGGATTTTCATATCACCCTCTACGATGACCGCAATTCGCTCGACTCTTTCGAACGTAATCAATATGTGCAGGAAAAAATCGCGCTCGACGACTACAGCCGGCTTGCCCAACTCATCCCCGGTGGCCCGGGAAGTTTCGTCGTCGTAATGACCCGGGGCTATCGAACCGATGATCTCGCCATCCGGGCGCTCTGGGAAAAGGACTTCCGGTATTTCGGTGTCCTCGGCAGCAGGGCAAAAATTGAAAAGCTTCTCACCGGCTATCGCTTGGAGGGGATCCCCGAAGAAAGGATCCAAAAGATGCGAGCGCCGGCGGGACTGGATATCCATAGCCAGACACCCGAAGAGATCGCCATAAGCATCGCCGCGGAGATCATCCGCCACCGCCATGACCCGGTGTGAACCGATGCCACCGCCATGCGCCCTAATCCCTTACTACCGTTCCCGTGATATACCCGAACGGCTCTTCGGTCGCAATAAAGACCTCATTGTTGTTCTCCAGCCCGAAAGGCTGGAAATTGCAAAGGATATGATGCCTGTTCGGCATTTTCAGCGTGATCTCTTTCACCATGGAAAATTCCTTCAGCACGGCTTCTCCCATCGCATAAAGCGTGTGCTGCACTGAGAGACTTTGGTGATAGGCAAAGCTCCGTAGCAGCTGCTCGCGGATGGCCGGATATAGGGCTGCCGGTCCCTCCGGAACACCGGCATAGACCCAATACACCTCGCACAAGGTGGAAAGGATCCGGTCCGGCGTCTCCTTCAAGGTCGTATAGGCGTCTTTGATATATCCTTCAAAACCCGAATCGGTCGTCTTCAGGATCAGCAGGTCCCCGATCCCCGCCGAAAGGACAAGCCCCTTCCGATCCCGGCTGACCCTGGCCAGATGTTTCTCCGATCCGCCGTTGACAAAAGCATGCGGATGCGCCGTCCCATCGAAATGCATCCGGACCCAGCATTCTTCCGCCAGATCGATCGTCACGGCCGACAACTGCGGGTTATGGACAAGAAAATGATCCGCCAGCACCAGCCCAAACTCCTCTATCGAATCCGTCAACCGGTATTTTGCAAGTGCATACACCGTATTCTTCATCGTATCCGTCGGCAACACCTTGCTGTTGTCGCCCTCCACATGTACCGCATCGAAATCCCCCTGCAACGATATATCCACGCCGATCTGGCGGATCTCATGCCGGCCGGGATGCCGGATGATCTTCGACAGCCGGATCGCATTCTTTCCGTATGCATTTTGGTCCAGGCGGATTCCCATACTTCAATATAAAAAATATTTTCGGTAAATTAGGGATAATGCCGGCAAGAAGCGTCGCCATACATAGCAAGTCCATGCTCCTGCCCGAGGGTATCAGGGAAGCCACGCTTTTCATCGACGACGGCCAGATCACCGGCGTCGTTCCCGGTCTCGCCATGGCCGCGGGCCTCGATCTCGTCGATGTCGGCGGCAACCTCGTCATGCCCGGGCTCATCGATCCGCACGTGCATATCAACGAACCGGGCCGCACCGATTGGGAAGGCTTCGACACCGCCACCCGTTCCGCGGTCGCCGGAGGCTTCACCCTGCTGGTGGACATGCCCCTCAATTCCTCGCCCGTCACCACGACGGCCACAGCCTTCGATCAAAAAATGACGGCCGCCACCGGTCGGCTGCATTGCGATTGCGGCTATTGGGGTGGGGTAGTGCCCGGCAACGAAAAGGAGATCGAACCCCTCATCGCCCGCGGCGTCCTCGGCTTCAAAGCTTTTCTCACCGATTCCGGCATCGATGAATTCCAGAAGGTAGCGGAGATACAGCTACGAAAAGTAATGCCCATCCTCGCCGCGCATGGCCTCCCCCTGCTCGTCCACTGCGAACTCGACTCCCCCGCGGCTCCCTCCGCCGCAAACTCCCCCGCGAATCCGGGCGGCCCCTGCGACCCGCGGTCCTACCGCCAATACCTCGCCTCCCGCCCTCATCAATGGGAAGACGCAGCCATCGCCCTCATGATCCGCCTCTGCGCCGAGACCCGCTGCCCCGTCCATATCGTCCATCTCTCCTCGGCGGCTTCCATCGCCCCCATCCGCGAAGCAAAAGAAAAAGGCCTCCCCCTGACCGTGGAGACCGCGCCGCATTATCTCTATTTCGCTGCGGAGACCATCCCCGATGGCAATCCCCTCTTCAAATGCGCACCGCCCATTCGCGATCGCGCCAACAACCACCAGCTCTGGGAAGCCCTCCGTGAAGGCGTCATCGATTTTATCGCCACCGACCACAGCCCGGCGCCCCCGGAGCTGAAGCACTTAACTACCGGTAATCTCCCCGCTGCCTGGGGCGGCATCGCGTCCCTGCAACTATCCCTCCCCGTGGTCTGGACCGCAGCCCGCGAACGCGGCTTCAGCCCAAAGGACATCGCCTGCTGGCTAAGCGCTGCGCCCGCCCGGCTCACCCATCAGTCGGCCTGCCGCGGCAAACTCGCGCCCGGCTACCGCGCCGACCTCACCATCTGGAACCCCGACACGTCCTTCACCGTCGACCCATCCACCTTGCAACATAAACATAAAGCAACACCCTACTCCGGCGAAACCCTCTTCGGAACGATCGAACACACCTGGCTTCACGGCGAGCAGGTCTTTGACAAAGGTGTTTTCTCACCGGTCCAGGGAAAGATCATCCGTCAAACACCCGCCACCATCCAGCCATGATCCATCGCGCCAACCATATCATCAGCCGCATTAACCAGCTCGCCGCCATCAGCGAGGATGAAAAAGGGATCACCCGCCGCTATGGCACCCCTGCCGCCCTCGAAGCGGGCCGCCGCCTCCGGCAATGGATGCAGAACGCCGGTCTGCACACCCGCGTCGACGCCATCGGCAATATCCGCGGCCGCTGGCCCTCAGCCACCCCCAATGCAAAGACCTTCGTCATCGCCTCACATCTCGACACGGTGGTCAACGCCGGCCGATGGGACGGCCCCCTCGGCGTCCTCGCAGGACTCGACATCCTCGAACATTTCATCCGCGAAAACCGGACCTTCCCCTTCCATCTCGAACTCATCGCCTTCTGCGACGAAGAAGGCGCCCGCTTTCATACAACCTATCTCGGCAGCAAAACGCTCGCGGGCAGTCTCGACCCGGCGACGCTCCAACGCCGGGACGACCAGGGCATGACCCTCGCCGCGGCTATCACTGCCATCGGCGGCGACCCCACACGCCTCGCCGCGGAGGCCCTGCCCCCCGAGCAGTGGCTCGGCTATTTTGAACTGCATATCGAACAGGGACCCATCCTCTGGGAAAAGAAGATTCCCGTCGCCCCCGTCACGGCCATCGCAGGGCAGGTCCGCGCGGAACTTCGCTTCACCGGGGAAGCCGGTCATGCCGGCACCGTACCCCCATCCATGCGCCACGACGCCCTCTGCGCTGCCGCCGAATTCATCCTCACGGTCGAAAACTTCGCCCGGAACTCCGCGGCCGACGCCGGTCCTCCCGTCCTGGCCACCGTCGGAAAGCTCTCCATCCCCAATGCCGCGTCCAACGTGATCCCCGGCGAGACGACACTCAGCCTCGACATCCGCAGCGCCGACGAGGCGTCCCTGGAATCCGCCCACAAACACCTTCGCGCCGCCGCCACGACCATCGCGGAACACCGTAGCCTGACGCTGCACTGGAACCCCATCCAATCGGCTGCGCCCGTCACCTGTGATCCATCGCTGACCACCCTTCTCGCCACGGCGATCCGCGCTGCGGGGATCGAATCCCTGCCCCTGGTCAGCGGCGCAGGCCACGACGCCGTCCCCATCTCGGCCCTGGCCCCGGTGTCCATGCTCTTCGTCCGCTGCTATAAAGGCATCAGTCATAACCCCGCCGAACACGTCGAAGCCGAAGACCTCGCGGCAGCCCTCGCCGTCGCCGAAAAATTTATTTGTAACTTGGAAGAAATAGTCAACCATGGAGATCTCCGCACAAACCCGATCCGTCGTTAAGAAAAACCATGCCCTCATCAGTCCGGACGGCTACATAAACAGCAACGTCCCGGGCTGGAAGCATTGCACGGTCAACGTCATCATCAGCAAGGAAATGGGCGCCCGCTTCTCCCAAACGCTCATCACCTGCCAGCCCGGCGCGACCCTCACCGGTCAGACCCGGCAAGACCAGACCTTTTTCTATGTCGTCAGCGGCTCCATAAAGGCAACTCTCCACGGTATCGAAAAAAACCTGACAACAGGACACTATGTCTATATCCCCGAATGGCAGGAATACCATCTCTCCACCGCCGCCGACGGGACGCAACTGCTCAGCTTCCACAAGGTTTACGAACCGCTCGAAGACGCCCCGGTCCCAAATACGCTCTTCGGCGACGCAGCGACCATCCCCGCCAATGAATATCTCGGCGACCCTGCCCTCCGCCTGCAAGTGCTCCTGCCGGACGACCTGGGCTTCGACATGGCGGTCAATGTCTTCACCTACGACCCCGGCGGCCACCTGCCGCTGGTCGAAACACATATCATGGAACACGGGCTCCTCTACCTCCGGGGTCAGGGAGTCTATCGCCTCGACCAGGATTGGTATCCCGTAAAGAAAGGGGATTGTATCTGGATGGCTCCCTACTGCCAGCAGTGGTTTACCGCCATGGGCAAAGAACCTGCCGTATATATCTATTACAAGAACGTCAACCGCTTCCCGTATTGATGACGCTGGAAAATCTCAATATACTCGATGCCACGGCAAAGACCACAGCCCTGCGCCACTGCTGCGGCAGCCAGGTCTGGGTGGACCGGATGCTCGCGGGTTTTCCCTACTCAGACCAGCCGTCGCTCCTGGCCGCCGCGGCCCGCAACTGGCGTCAATGCAGTCCTGCCGACTGGCTCGAAGCCTTCCACCATCACCCGAAGATCGGCGCCCGGACAACGGATGCGACGGCCGCCGCCGAACAGTCAGGCGCCTCCTCTGCCCCAACCGATATCCTCCAACGTCTCGCCACGGACAACCAGCGATACGAAGAACGCTTCGGTTATATTTTTATCGTCTGCGCCACCGGCAAGTCCGCCTACGAAATGTTGGGCATCCTCAACACCCGGCTGGACAACCCGACCGATGAGGAACTGCGCATAGCCATGACCGAACAGGAAAAGATCACCCTCCTCCGCCTCCAAAAACTACTCGCATGAGCACCCTCAGCACCCATATCCTCGACATCGCCCTCGGCCGCCCCGCCCCGGGCATCCTCGTGATCCTCTCCCGCGACGACCACGAACTCGCCCGCGCCCGCACAAATCCCGACGGCCGCATCGGCGACTGGCCCGCCGCCACACCCGCTGCATCCGCAGCACCCGCCGTTGCGTCTGCCCCCCTCGATCTTACCCCCGGTATCTACTGCCTTCGCTTCGAGACAAAACCCTGGTTCACCGCCACATCCACCCCGACCCTCTATCCCTTCATCGAGATCCGGTTCGAGGTCGGCGCCGCCGGCCACTATCATATCCCCCTCTTGCTAAGCCCCTTCGGCTATTCCACCTACCGGGGATCATAAAACGAAATACCATGAAGCTGTCTATCGACGAAAAAGAAAAAGAAAGCATCCTCGCCACCCTCGGCACCGCCAACCTCGCCTTCCAGCAGTCGTATCCCGGCGACAGGCCCGACCGCCAGCCGGTCCACACAGTCTATGGCGGCGCCAACCTGTTCAAAAGCGACACCTGCCCCCGCATGGGCGAGACAGCGCTGAAAAGCCTCCACACCTACGCGCCCAACTTCGCGGTATTCGCCCGGGCGCTCTCCCTCGACGGATCAGAACTCCTTCCCCATACCGAGGCAGAGACGCTCGCCCTCGACAGGAAACTCGAAAGCCTGCCCGAAGACCAGCGCCGCAAAGAAAAAGCCTGGCTGCCCTGGGCGGTCTATCATAAGGTCATCAAAAAACTCGAAACGGAACCCGTAGAGGATTTCCGCATCGACTTCGAAGACGGCTTCGGCAACCGCCCCGACGACGAAGAAGACGCCACGGCCATCGCCGCGGCAAAACAACTCGCCACGGGACTCCATGACAACACCCTCTCGCCGTTCATCGGCATCCGCATAAAACCCTTCACCGAAGACCTCAAGGTCCGCGGCGTCCGCACGCTCGATCTCTTCCTCACCGAATTGGTCCGGCACACCGGCGGCAGGCTCCCACCCAACTTCATCGTCATGCTGCCAAAGGTGACGATCCCGCAACAGGTGAGTTCGCTGGTCCGCTTCTTTCGCCTGCTGGAAAAAACCCATAGCCTGCCCGACAACACCCTGAAAATGGAGACGATGGTCGAAGCGACCCAGATCATCATGGACGAAGAGGGACGCAACCCACTCTACCGCATCATCAAGGCTTCCGAAGGCCGCTGCATCGCGGCGCACTTTGGCACCTATGACTATACCGCCTCCTGCGGGATCACGGCCCGCTATCAGACGATGGCACATCCCGTATGCGACTTCGCCCACCATATGACAAAAGTGGCCCTGGCCGGCACCGGCATCTGGTTCTCAGACGGCGCCACCAATGTCATGCCCATCGGGCCACATCGTGGCGACAATCTCAGCTTCGAACAACAACAGGAAAACCGCGCCTCCGTACACA
Organism: Puia sp.; assembly: GCF_036500295.1. Lineage (NCBI taxonomy): Bacteria > Pseudomonadati > Bacteroidota > Chitinophagia > Chitinophagales > Chitinophagaceae > Puia > Puia sp. The sequence continues at coordinate 56,948 of NZ_DASYCH010000094.1, forward strand.
AAGCCTGGCGCACCGGCTTCGGCCACACCATGCATTCGCTGATCAACGGCTTCTACCAGGGCTGGGACCTCAACCCCGCCCAACTCCCCATGCGCTACGCGGCCACCTACACGTTCTTCCTGAGCAGCCTCGAAGATGCGATCCATCGTCTCCGGGCCTTTGTCGAACGCAGCGCCGTCTCGACCCTCACCGGCGATATCTTCGACGACGCAGCCACCGGACAGGGACTGCTCAATTTCTTCCTCAAAGCGATGAATTGCGGCGCCATCGAAGAAAAAGAAGCCCTGGCCACGGGCCTCACCATCGATGAGATCCGCAGCCGCAGCTTCCTCCACATTATAAGGGGGAGAAGACGCAAGGCATAGCTCTTTTGGGAACTAGTTCTTGTACATCATAATAACGAAGATCAGCAACACGATCCCCGCGATCACCGCCAGCGCGATCTTCGCCGCACTGTAGGGCCGTTCGCCGACGACCTCGCCCGTACAGGCGTTAACCGTAAAATGGTAGACCTTGTTATTGTATTTATAAGTGCTGATCCAGGCGGGCAGCATCAGGTATTTCAACCCGAGATTATTGTAGGTGGTATTGACCCCGTCGATCGTCTGCTCGTCGCCGCCGATATCGGCGCACACCCTCTTGCGGATAACCGGCCCCATCCGCCGCTTGGCTTCTTCGAGTCCCTTCTCGGGATCTACCTGGAAGAGTTCGCTCCGGAATCCGCTCACATATTGCTCGTTGTAATGAACCAGTTCCCCGAGCTTCCACGGCTCCAGGCGGTTGGCCACATCCTGCGGCAGCGAATGACTCGCCGAGATGAGCACGTCGTTAAATTCATAACCCACCGTTCCGCTCACCTGCGTCCACGCCGTCTGGCGCACCTCCCGCGTCCGCTCCACCGAATTGCCGTCGTCATCCTGTTCCGTATAGGTCTCGGTAATATAGTAGTAGTCTCCACGCGCGCCCACATAATCGGAGATCGTGGAAGCATCATAGCTCCAGTGCGGGATATAGATGCCCTTGAATTGATTTGCCTCGCCGCTCACCAGCTTGGTCAGATCGGATGGCGCCCACCAAAGCCGCTTGAGCCAGGCGCGGAAATCCTCCAGCGCCTTGTTCTGCGGAACGAGAAACGGCAGGATATAATGCGGCCGGACGATGGCCTTATTCTGGGCCTCGCTGAGCACCAGCGGACTGGCGCAAAAAACACAATTGTCGCTGTTGACCTCCGGAGGTAGGGTAGTGGAGGCGCCACAGTTCTTACAGGCAACGACCCGCGCCGTCTGCACCGCCGAGCCGCCGTTGATCGCGGCCACAAACTCCTGGTAATCGATCGGGACGATCGGGCCGGCTGCCGTGTCTTTTATCTCGTTCGAGGCCCCGCAATACTGACAGGTCAGATGATGCGTGCCGGGGGCAAACTGAAGAGTGGCGCCGCAGCTGCTGCACTGCAACGTATTTACCGTAGCAACGGTTTGTTCCATTAATAAGTTGTTATTTATGCATTAGGCAATGGCGGAGGCATATTACTAAAGATAGAAGCCAGCTCGGGAACAGTATTCGCAGCCGCCCAGGCCGCCATTCCTTTCTTCCATACCTGGCTTTGAGGATTGATCGTACCCGCTCCAGCCAGCTGCGACAACTGCTCGATCGTATACGGACCTGCCTGCTTCCCGTCTATCGCCGCAAAGAACGGCGTTGCACCCGGCAGGGGCGGAGGACCGTCGTTCCCCTGTACGGAATTATTGGCAAACACATTCCCCATCTGTCCGCCCACAGCCAGTCCAAGACCCGCCCCGATACCCGCACCGGCAAGCCCGCCCCCATTGGGGTTCTTGGCCGCTTCCTCCATCGCATTGGCCGCCTGGAACTGCGCATAGGCGCCCAGGTTGCCAACGATCCCCATGCTGCTGCGCTTGTCCAGCGCCGCTTCCACTTCGGGCGGAAGCGAAATATTCTCGATCAGGAATTTCGTTAGTTCGAGCCCCAACTCGGTGAATTCGCCCTTGATCTTGTCGGTGATCTTTGCACTCACCTCATCGTAGTTGGCGGCAAGATCAAGCACCGGTATCTTCACCTCGGCAATCGCATCCATCCCCCGCGAAACCGCCAGGTTCCGCAACTGCTCATTGATACTATCCACCGAGAATTCGGGGTTGGTGGCCGCCACCTCTTTCAGGAACACCGCCGGGTCCTTCACCCGGAAGGCGAAGCTCCCAAAAGCGCGCAGCCGGATCGGCCCAAACTCCGCATCCCGCAACATGATCGGGTTCTTCGTCCCCCATTTCTGGTTGATGAACTGCCGGCTGCTGACAAAGAATACATCCGCCTTAAAAGGACTGTTAAATCCATATTTCCAGCCTTTCAGCGTGGTCAGTATCGGCATATTTTGCGTCGACAACGTATACATCCCCGGCTGGAAGACATCCGCAATCGCCCCCTCATTCAAAAACACGGCCCACTGCGACTCCCGCACGGTAAGCTTGCTGTTCATCTTGATCTCATTCTGATACCGCGGAAATTTCCAAACAATGGTGTCGCTGGTCGTATCCACCCACTCGATGATATCGATGAACTCATTTCTGATCTTATCAAATAGTCCCATGATGCAACATTTTTTCTTGCTGAGTGAAATTAAGGGAAAGCAGATAGATATTATCCACCGATCGTAAAATTATTAGGCGGTTTGCAGATACGCCATGATCCAAATAAATATAACAAGCATAGCTGCTTGATAATAACCCCAGCCTGCACCCATGCCATTATCGCGATCATATCTCACGAGACTGACAAAGATGCCGACAATGGGGATCCAATATATTGTTTTACTTTTCATAAGCCACCAGCAAAGATGCCAGGCAACCGGGGGAGCTTGACCGATACAAATAATAATAAACTAATATACATAAAAAAAACAGGAACGCAAAATTTCGTCAAAATTGGCGTTCGGCCGGGGCAACCTTTCGCCGCATTGCCGCATTCAGGAGACAATGAAAGGCGCCTTTTTCGGCTTATTGCTGTTGACAACCGGGGTTTCCTCTGCCCAGCAGGTCGGCTATCGCAGTATTGCACTCACCGATTCCACCCGCCGCTACTGTCCCGGCGCCCATCCCGGCGACCGACTCTATTATCGACCCCTCGAGCTCGATTGTTGGTACCCGGCGGCCGCTGTCACGACAACCCCTATCCGCTACGGAGCCTTTCTCCAACTGCTGGAACAACGGGCAAATCGCTTCCAGAAAGATACCGCCTATAACGGCCTGGCAGCCGAAACGGCCCAATATCTATGCGCAGGTTTGAAAATCCCCGATACCGCCATCCTCACTCAACTACCAACCCAAAGCTATGACGGCGCGGAACCCATCCGCAAACCTTTTCCGCTCATCCTCTATCTCTGCTCCTATAACGGCATGAGCTACGAGGACATCCCGCTTTTCGAATCCCTCGCCGCACACGGCTATATCGTCGCCTGCATTACCTCCGTCGGCCGCTACCCGGGAAATATGACCACAGACCCGGGCGACCTCCTCGAACAGGTCGCGGATGCAGCATTCGCGCTTCGGTATTTCCGGCAAACCGGGCTCACCGATACCACCCACACCGGCATCATCGGCTATAGCTGGGGTGGCCCCGCCGCGGTAACCCTCGCCATGCACATGCCTGTGACCGCCATCCTATCGCTCGACGGCTCCGAATGGCACTACTATGGCGACTCCAGGGAAGAAGATCGCGATTTCGACCGGCTAAGAGCCGCCCCTTATTTTCATCGGGAAGACTTCCACATCCCCTATGCCTATCTCGAAAGCGATAACAAACAGAGCGACCACCCGGCCGACTCCATCTTCAACCCCCACCCGACGAAGTACCTGCGCTATCCCAACACGACCCACGAGGACTTTTCCGGTTTGCGCGTACTCACCCCCAAAAGCAAACAACCCTGGCTGCCCTTCGCAATCGGCTGGTTCGACCACTACCTGAAAGGCCGTTCTTTCCAACTGCCGGCAGACTCTACGTACCCCGTTGTAAGGACCGCCCCAAAGAACGGCACCGTTATAAGCGCGAAGATCATCGACGGTGAAGACAAAGCACCTCTGGCCTTTGTCAATGTCGGCATCCCCGGAAAAAATCTCGGCACGGTCACTGGAGACCAGGGCCTCTTTACCCTCCCCATAGATCCCGGCCTGGCAAACGACAGCCTGACCCTCTCGATGGTAGGCTATCAGCCGCAAAACATTCCGCTAAAAGCGCTCCCGGGGATTATCCAACTGCATCGCACCAATACCATGCTCACCGATGTAGTCGTCATCGGCAGGACCCGAAAGCCTCGAAAACTAGGCAATACCACCACCTCCCGGTTTATGAGCGTCGGCTTCCCGCTTCGCTTCCTCGGCGCCGAGATCGGTGTCCGGATCAAACTGGGTCGCCAACCCGTAAAACTAAAAAGCTTTCACTGCAACGTCTCCGACAGCCGCGTCGACACGGCCCTCTTCCGGCTTAATATCTACAGCCTCGAAAAAGGAACGCCGCAAAATGTCCTGCATCAAAATATTTTTTTACCCATCGGCAAACGCACGGGTGACTATACCGTCGACCTCAACCGCCAAAACCTCGTGCTGAAAGGCGACATTCTTGTTTCGCTGGAATTGATCCGGGGTGCACCGCCTGCCGCAGCGCCGGGCGCACCCGGTCCCGCTGCATCGGCTTCCGCCCAACCCGGCGCGCTCTTCTTCTCGGCATCGTTCCTCCACTCAGCCACCTGGCGCCGCCCGACAAGCCAGGCCCATTGGAAAAAGGCCGGCGGCATCGGCGTCGGCTTTAATGTTGAAGCGCAATAAGCCGTAACTTCGACGATCAAGCATCAACAATGCACCGCGCCCCGATCAACATCCTGCTCATCTTACTCGCTCTCACCTTCCTGATGGACGCCTACGTCTTTGCCGGCCTAAAGACGCTGACAAAAGGCTGGCGATCCCGCCGTTTGCGGCAAGGGGTCAAATGGGGCTTTCTCTTCCTCTCACTCGGCGTCACCCTCACCTTCGTCGTCGGGATACCCAGCTTCCGCGGCGCAAAAGGCATGACACCGTTCCATGAATGGATGCTCAGTCTCTTCATCACCAATATCATCACCAAACTCTTCTTCTGCATCATCCTGCTATTGGGTGATCTCGGCCGGGGCATCGCTGGTATCGTCAACAAGGTCAATAAACATCACACCGGTCCCGCCATCCCTTCCCGCCGCCACTTCATCAGCGAAACGGCAACCCTCTTCGCCGCCATCCCCTTCACCGGGTTTCTTTATGCCATGCTCAAGGGGAAGTATGACTACCGGGTCCACCGTCAAACACTTTATTTCGACGATCTTCCACCCGCCTTCGACGGCTTCACCATCACCCAGCTTTCGGATATCCATTCCGGCAGCTTCGACAATACCTCCGCCGTCCAGCGTGGCATCGACCTGGCAAAGGCGCAAAACAGCGATCTGTTCGTCTTCACCGGCGATCTCGTCAACAACGCCGCCTGGGAAATAGAACCCTGGCTCGACCGCTTCGGCAGCATAAAAGCACCCTACGGCCAATACTCGATCTTCGGCAATCATGATTACGGAGATTACATTGAATGGGACTCCAAACAAGAAAAAGCCGCCAACCTCGAAAAGCTGAAGAAGCATCACCAGACGCTGGGCTATCGTCTCCTGCTGGATGAGAATATTGCCGTCGAAAAAGAAGGTCAGAAGATCAGCCTCATCGGCGTGCAGAACTGGGGACGCGGTTTTATTCAGATCGGCGATCTCGACAAAGCCCTCGAAGGGACTGACCCCGACAGCTTCAAGATACTGCTGTCTCACGATCCCACCCACTGGGAAGAAAAGGTCCGCTATCATCCCACCCGTATCCATCTTACGCTCGCCGGCCACACCCATGGTGCCCAGTTCGGCGTAGAATCCGACAAATGGCGCTGGAGCCCGGTCCAATACCGTTATCTCGACTGGGCAGGCCTCGCCGAGCAACACGGCCGTTATCTCTACGTCAACCGCGGCTTCGGCTTCCTTGCCTTCTCCGGCCGCCTCGGCATCTGGCCCGAGGTCACCGTCATCACCCTAAAGCGCAAGGCCTAACCCGCAAGTTCTGCCCCGCTAAGCCCAATATCCACAAGGCCTAACCCGCAAGCTCCACCCAAACGGGCGCATGATCGCTCGATTTCTCCCATCCGCGGACATCCTTATCCACGCCCACAGCCCTCAGCCGCTTCGCCACGGACGGCGACAGCAAAAAATGATCTATCCGCAGCCCCGCATTCCGGGCATACGCATTCCGGAAGTAATCCCAAAACGTATAGATCGTCTCGTTCGGATGCAAATGCCGCACCGCATCCGTCCATCCCTGCGCCGCCAGCTTGTGAAAAGCCGCACGAACTTCGGGCCGGAACAGGGCATCGTCGACCCATCTCTCCGGTTTATAGACATCCTTCTCGGTCGGCATCACATTGTAATCGCCGGTCAGCACTACAGGTTTCCCCGAATCAAACAGCGAAGCCGCATGCAGCGTCAGCCGTTCGAACCAGCGTAGCTTATAATCAAACTTGGGTCCGGGCGCCGGATTCCCGTTCGGCAGATATAAACATCCGACGACGATCCCATCAACCGTGGCTTCGATATACCGGCTATGAGTATCTTCATCATCCCCCGGCAATCCCCGCCGCACCTCCAGCGGTTTCCCACTGCGCGCAAGGATGGCCACCCCATTCCAGCTTTTCTGCCCATGCCAGATGGCATGATAACCGGCCTCCGTGATGGCCGGCTCGGGAAATTTCTCCTGTGGCGCTTTCAGCTCCTGCAGACAAACGATATCCGGCTTCGTCTCGCCGAGCCAGCGCAGCAGCACCGGCAGCCGTGCGCCGATGCCATTCACGTTATAGGTAGCAATTCTCATGATATAAAGCTACGCAAAGAAAAACAACAAGCTATCGGCCATCGACCCGGCCCCCTTGTATTTCCCGCCGGAATATCCTAATTTGTCAGTCAACCCTCCAACCCCCAAAACGATCTGGAAACCGGCGTCATCGGGCGGCAGCCTTAAATAAAAACGCTTATTTTATGAAAAGAACCCGTTTATCTGCGGTCACTTGCCTCCTCTTGTTTTTGATCATCGCATGGCTCTGCATCCATCTCGATACCACGCCCACCCGCGTGGTTCTCAGCCCCACCGAAAGCGAGTTCTCCGAGGCCTACGCGAATTTTCATCTGCAGGAAATAACAAGAGCTCACAATGGTTCTCGCATCGCGGTTCCCCATAGCACCGGCACCGCCGCGAATTTCGCCGCACGCAACTATATCCTCAGCACCTGCGCCGCCCTCGGCCTCGACACTTCCATCCAGCATACTACCGGCATCAGCAGGCAACGGGGTGGGGTAGTGGCGTCCAATATCTATAATGTCATCGCCCGGCTGAAAGGCACGCCCGGCGGCAGGACCGTACTCATCACCGCCCACTACGACTCCCAGCCCAACGCCGGCGGCTCTGGTGACGACGGCTCCGGTTGCGCCGCCATGCTCGAAACGGCCCGCGCCCTCAAAGCTGGCCGCCCCCTCAGGAACGATGTCCTCTTCCTCTTCACCGATAGCGAAGAAGATGGCCTGCTCGGCGCCGAAGCCTTTGTCCGGGAAAACCCCCTCGTAAAGGATATCGGCATCATGCTCAACTTCGACGCCCGCGGCGCCGCCGGCGCCAACCTCCTCTCCGAGACAAACCCCGAAAACGGCTGGGTCATCGACGGCTACGCTCGCAGCGGCGCCCATCACAACGCTTCCTCCCTCAACTACGAGGTCTACAAACGCCTCCCCAACAATACCGACTATACACCCTTCAAGGCAATCGGCATCGCCGGCCTCAACAACGCCTTTATCGATGGCTTCGTCCATTATCATAGCATGACCGATATCCCCCGTAACCTCGATCCCAACACCCTCCAGGAAGAAGGCGACAACATGCTGGCCCTGGCCCGGTATTTCGGTAACCAGGACATCCGCAACACGAAAGCCCCCGATCTCACCTTTTTCAATATCATCGGCGGCTGGTTCGTCCATTACCCCGCATCGCTGAATCTCGTCTTTCTCGTCCTCGTCAACGTGCTGTTGCTGGTTAGCCTCGGCATCGGTTTCACCGGGAAACAAATTCGTCTTCCCGGCATGGCCTCCGGCTTCCTCGCCTTCCCATTGATGCTCGTCCTCCTGTATTTTATCAGCGACTGGACCCTCGCCGGGATCCGTAAGGCCGTGCCCTTGTATGAAGACTATTACTCGAATGCCTACCACCCCGGCAGTTTTTTCCTCGCCCTCACGGGTCTCGGCATCGCCCTATTTACAATCGGCTATCGCTGGCTGCTCGGTCGCTTTTCACTGCCCTCCCTTTACGCGGGAACGCTGTTCTTCCTGGTGGCCCTGCTTGACGGCGTCTACACCATTATGCCCACCGCCATCTATTTTCTTTGCCTTCCCCTCCTCGTCCTCCTCGGCGCCGCACCCTTCACCTTCTTCCGCCGCGCTCCCGAATCCGGCTCCCGTCCTACCAACCCATCCCCCTTCCTCACCCTCATCCTGCTGCTCCCCGCCCTCCTCCTGCTGACCCCTATCTACTATATGTTCTACGTGGCCTTCGACCTGCAACCCACCTCCGCCGCCGTCCCTGCCCTTACCGGCCTTCTGCTGGGAATGGCCCTTCCCTTGCTGGCCGCCGTTTTCCGCGAATCCCGCTGGCTTCTTCCGGGCAGCGCCTTCGCCGTCTTTCTCCTCCTGCTGACCCTCGGTTTGTTGGACAACCGCTACACCCTGGAACAACCGTTTAAAACGAATCTGCTATACGCCATCAACGCCGATGAAGGGAAAGCCCGCTGGGTCTCCCTGGCGCCAAAACCCGATCATTGGAACAAAAAACTCTTCCCCAACCCCCAATACCTGCCTACCCCTACCGTATTCCCCGGTGGCCTTTACGGGCTCTCCTCGATACTGACAAACGAAGCGCCTCTTGAGAACACTCTGGCCCCAACCCTCACCATCCGGAAAGACACCAGCATCAATGGGCAACGCCTGCTGACCCTGCACTATGAGGCGCCGGGCGCAAACTCCGTCCGCCTTACCTTCGGAAGCGATAACCGACCCGTTGATATCGTCTTCGAAAAGGATATCCATTCCAACACCCCGCCGGACAATAACCGCCAAATGGGGTACTACTGGCTCGATTATAAAGGGATCCCCGAAGAAGGGGTCGACTTCCAACTCCGCGTGAATGCCAGATCACCGTTTTCGGTCGACGCCCTCAGCCGCTCCATCGGCTTGCCCGTATTGGCGGGATTCCAGGGCTATCCTCCCGGGATCATCCCCGGTCCCGGTAATTACAGCAACGTAACACTAGTGGCGAAAAGATTTATCTTTGCTGCACCTTAAATAATTCGCTACCATGCGCACAGCTCTCCTGACGATCGCCTGTTTCCTCACCAGCACCCTCCTCGCCAACAAACCCGTCCCCGTCGTCTATGACATCAAATCCCCCGACGGCACCCTCATCGTCCACATCACCACCACCGGCCAGATCCAATGGTCAGCCGAACAGGACGGCCAGCCCGTCATCCTTCCCTCCACCATCGCCCTCCACCTCGAAACCGGCGAAACCCTCGGCGCCAACGCAAAGATCAGCTCGGCCCAAACCCAGCACATCAATACCCAATTTAACCCCGTCAACTACAAACGATCCACGATAACCGACCAATGCACCGAACTCACGCTCAACTGCAAGGGCGACTATAGCCTCGTCTTTCGCGTCTACAACGACGCGGCCGCCTATCGCTTCGTCACAAAAAGAAAAGGCGAGCTGATCGTAAAGAACGAAGACGCCAACTTCAACTTCGCCGCTGACGACAACGCCTTTGTTCCGATCCAGCATGAATATCGCCGCGATAAGAATTTCAACTCCTCCTTCGAAGCCCTCTATCACGAGATAACGTTAAGCCGGTTCCCAAAAGACTCGCTGGCCTTCCTGCCCCTCCTCGTCGATATCGGTCAGAATAAAAAGGTCGTGATCACCGAAGCCGACCTCGATGACTACCCGGGAATGTATCTCCACGGCAACGAAACCCATGGGGGCATGCAGGGATCGGACTCCGGCCGATGGGGTCTCAGCGGTGTCTACGCCCCTTATCCCCTCGACGCCTCGCTCGCAAGCATCAACTATATTCCCGGCAACCGCGCCGATTATATCGCAAAGACCACCGGCACCCGCAGTTTCCCCTGGCGCGTCATCGCTATCAGCCGACAGGATAAACAACTGCTAGACCAGGATATCGTCCAGAAGCTTTCCATGCCGTCAAAACTCACCGACATCTCCTGGATCAAACCCGGCCAGGTGGCCTGGGACTGGTGGAACAACTGGAACATCACCCACGTCGACTTCAAGGCCGGCATCAACACAGAAACATACAAATACTATATCGACTTCGCCGCCGCCAATCACCTCCAATATATCATCATGGATGAAGGCTGGTCCAACGATCTCGATCTGCTCAAAATAAGACCCGTTATCGACCTGCAGCAGATCATCGACTACGGCAAACAAAAGGACGTCGGCGTCATCCTCTGGGCCACCTGGTATGCCGTCAATAAACAAATGGATACGGTCTTCCCGAAATATGCAGGCATGGGCGTCAAAGGATTCAAAATTGACTTCATCGACCGCGACGACCAGGTCGCCATCGCCTCCACCTATGCCATCGCGCAAAAAGCGGCGCAATACAAACTCCTGGTAGACTACCACGGTACCTCCAAACCCACCGGCCTCCCCCGCACCTGGCCCAACGTCATAGGCTACGAAGGGGTACGCGGCCTCGAAAACTTCAAATGGGCCGACGAAGACCAGCCGCATTATGTCGTCAGCATCCCGTTTATCCGCATGCTGGCCGGTCCGATGGACTATACCCCCGGCGCCATGCGCAATGCGACAAAAGCCACCTTCCGCGCCGTCAACAACGACCCCATGGCAAAGGGTACCCGCTGCCAGCAGCTCGCGGAATACATCGTTTTCGACGCCCCGCTGCAGATGCTCGCGGACAATCCCACCATCTATAAAAAGGAACAGGAATGCACCGACTTCATCACACAGATCCCCACCACCTTTGATGAAACGGTGCCACTCGATGGAAAGGTCGGCGCATATCTCGCGCTCGCCCGGCGGAAAGGGAAGGACTGGTTCGTAGGGGCAATGACCGACTGGACACCCCGCGAAATGACCATCGACTGCTCCTTTTTACCCGAAGGAACATACGAGGCCGAGATCTTCCGGGACGGGGTCAACGCGGGTCGCGACGCAACCGACTATAAAAAGGAAACCATCCGCCTCAAGCGCGGCGACAAGCTAAGTATCCGGCTCGCCCCCGGCGGAGGATGGGTTGCGCATATCCGGCCGTACTAGCGCGCGCATATCCACCCGTTCAAAAGACAATACAGCAAGGAAAGTCCCCTCTCCACCCAATCTCCGGGCAGGCCCTCCTATAGGCTAAATATAACAGTATATAAATAAATTATATGCGTTTTTATGCCTATTTTTAGCTTACAAGTCCATTCCCCATCGACATCCTTATCACCGGGCTCCGCGTCAACGCCACCGACGTCCTTATCTCCGAGCCCATCCCCAACGCAGAACCTCTGCGGCTCTATGTGAAAAAAGGGATCAAGGTCATGTTATCATTCACGTAACTCAACTCATTGACTTATGAAGAAAATTCAGCTAACACTATGTGTCTTCGGGCTGACCTGCCTGGCCGCGCTCAGCGCCGGCGCCCAGGTCAGGTTCACCGGAACCGTCACCGACGGCGCCGGTAAACCGCTTCCTTCCGTTACCGTCCAGGTCAAAGGCACCAACACCGGCACTTCCACCGGCGACAACGGAGTATATACCCTCAGCCCCACCCTCAACCCGGGCAGTTATGTCCTCGTCTTCTCCGGCGTAGGATACAAAACTCTGGATCGGCTGGTCACTGTCGGCAATGCCTCCAGCTACACCATCGACGCCCAACTCGAATCCTCCTCCCTTAGCCTCGATGAAGTGGTCGTCACCGGCACCTCCGCCGGAACCACCCGGCGACAACTCGGAAGCTATATCAGCAGCGTAAAGGCGGACGATCTTACAAAGGGCTCCACCGGCAATGTCCTCGCCGCCCTGCAAGGCAAGACCGCCGGTGCGCAGGTAACCCAAAATTCCGGCGACCCCGCGGGCGGCATCTCCGTCAAACTGCGCGGGATCAGCACCATCTCCGGTTCCTCCGACCCCCTCTATATCATCGACGGGGTCATCGTCGACAATTCCACCACGCGCGTGACCAACACCGATGCCACCTATGCCGGCGGTAATTTCGTGGGCAGCATCGGTCAAAACAGGCTGGTGGACATCAACCCCAACGATATCGAACGCATCGAAGTTCTCAACGGGGCCGCCGCCGCGGCCATCTACGGCTCCCGCGCAAACGCCGGCGTCGTCCAGATCTTCACAAAAAAAGGCAGCACCGGAGCCCCCATAGTCAACTTCACCACCTCGGCCAACCTCAACCAGCTTCGAAAAAAACTCCCCGTCAACACCGCCCCCGTGAAATTCGGCGGCTCCCCAGCTACCCAGACGCAAACCATCCTTACGCCCACGATCACCAACACCAGCCCCGTCACCCGCTACAATTACCAGGACTATATCTTCCGCACCGCCATGGGCACCGATAATACCGTTTCCGTAAGCGGCGGCAGGGATAAGACGAAATACTATACCTCTGCATCCTATCTCTACAATGGCGGGATCGTCCGCAATACCAATTTCTCCCGCTATAGCTTCCGCCTAAATCTGGATCAGGTGCTGAACAATTGGGCCAGCTTCAACGTCACCATGAATTACATCTACGACAAGACAAACGAAAAGCCGGACGGCAACAGCTTCTTCTCGCCCACCAATTCCGTCACCATCATCGGCAACTATTACAATATTCGGCAACGGGATGCCTTGGGCAACCTGCTGGCTGTCGGCGAACGCGGCCGTGCAAACCCCGCCTCCGTTATCGAAGACTTCCGACAACAACAACAGACAAATCGGATCATCTCCGGCGCCGGAGTCACCCTCACCCCGATAAAGAACCTCACGGTGGATTACCACATGGGGATCGACAACTACAACCAGGACGGCACCACCTTCATCCCGCCCTACGCCTACAATGTCAGCCTGGCCTTCTTCGGAGGCGGCCCCAGCCTCGACCCGACGCAGAATGGCTACGCGAGCACCGGCACAAACACGTCCTTCCTCATCAACCACGATCTCAATCTTACCTATAACTGGAAGATCTCCGATAATCTTAGCTCCGTTACCCAGGTGGGCTATTCCCAACAGTATCAAAAAATGCACTACTCCCTCCAGCAGGGACGCGGACTGCCGCCCTATGTGCAGACCGTCAGCGGCGCCAGCACCGCCATCCCCGGCGTCGATCAACGGACCGAACTGTCCATCTCCGGGGAATTCATCCAGCAGAATTTCAAATACAGGAATCAGCTCTTTATCACCGGCGCCCTGCGCAACGACGGCTCCTCCGTCTTCGGGTCCAGCCAGCGAAACCAGGTGTATTCAAAACTCAGCGGCAGTTATATTCTTTCCGGCACCGACTACTGGGGAAGCCTGGGTATCGCCAAATGGTGGGATTTGTTCAAACTTCGGGCAGCCTATGGCGAATCGGGTAACCTGACGGGCATTCCCGCCTATGGCCGCTTCAATACCTACATCGCCTCCGCCTTCATCGGCGCCTCGTCTTTCACAGGCCAGACCACCTACACAAACCCCGACATCAAACCGGAAAGGCAAAAGGAACTTGAATTCGGTACGGACATGTCCTTCCTCGGCAACCGCATCGGCCTGAGCTTTAACTATTATCGTAAACGTGTAAATGATCTCCTGATCAGCCGCCTCATCGCCCCGACCAATGGCTATTCCAGCCTCACGGACAATATCGGCGCCCTGGAGAACAAAGGCTATGAGATCGTGCTCAACTTCGAGCCTGTAAAGACAAAGGACTTTACCTGGGATATCACCGCCATCTATAACCACAACGAGAACAAGGCGCTCGACATCGGCCAGTCCCTCCTGCTGTTCAACACCACCAGCGGCGCCCCCGTCGCGATCATCGGCGGACAGCCGATCGGTATCTTCTACGGCACCTTCTTCGCCACCGGTGCAGATGGTAAGCAAGTGAAGAATCCCGCCGGCATCCCCCAGACGGAATCCGGCATCCAGAACAGCCCGCTGAGCTATACCCCCCAACGCAGCCAGGCTACCGGCTTGCCCACCGGCACCGCCCTGCAAAAGATCATCGGCAATCCGAACCCAAAATACACCTCCACCATCACCACCGATCTCTCGTACAAAAAACTCGGGCTCCATATACAGGTGGATGCTGTCCACGGGGTCGACGTGTTCAACGCGGACTTCAGGACACGCCAGGGGGTAGACAACGGCACCGTAGCCCAGCAGGAAGACCTGGGCCAACTGCCCCGGGGCTATATCGCCGGGATCTATGCCATCCAGCAATGGCGGGTAGACAATGGCTCCTATGTAAAGCTTAGGGAAGTGTCGCTCAGTTATGACTTCGGCACTGGGATCAAGGGCCTGAAGGACCTTAGCTTCAGCCTCGGCGGAAGGAACCTGGTTTCCTGGGATAGCTATAACGGATATGACCCGGAGATCAATTCCGCTGGCCAGAGTACCCTGCTCAGGGGCATCGATTTCGGCGCCATCCCCATTCCCAGGACCTTTAGCGCTACCCTTCGTGCCAAATTCTAAAATCCTCAAATAACAACAATCATGAACAAGCGAACTCTTTCATATATCGCCATCCTGCTCGGGGTCGCCCTTGCTTCCTGTAAAAAAGACTATACGGACACCTCGGGCCCTTCCTCCTCCCAGGCTTTCAATTCGCCAAACGCCCTCACCGATGTGGCCGTCGGCCTCCAGAACTGGTATACGGCCGGCCGGGGTGGCCTTGTTTACAATACCATCACGGCGGATGGCATCCTGACCAACCAGCTCTATGTGGTTAACGCCGGTAACACCGACGAGGCTCAACTCGGCACCGGCGGCGGCGCCGTACAAAATACAAACGGCGTTGTCACCGGACTCTGGGGCGTCTCCAACAAGATCATCTATGACGCGAATCTTGTCCTCGCCCAGACCCCGAAGATCGTCACCGATAAAAACTATGCCAGCGGACTCATCGCCTACGCCTCGGTCTTCAAGGCGATGGCCATCGGGGATCTGGCGACCTTCTGGGATCAGGTGCCCACCGGCATAGCGGACACCCTCGGTGCGTCGAATGTCGGCTTCGAAACTGCACCCCAGGGTTACTTGAACGCCCTCACGGTCATCAACGACGCACTGACAACGATCGGCGCCAATCCTATCGGCAGTTCTTTCCTGGTGAATACCCCCAACAGCATCGATATCCCCAACACGCTCTACGCGTTGAAGGCCCGGTATTCCCTCTTCGCCGGTAATTATGCGGATGCACTTGCCGCAGCCCAACAGGTGAATCTAACGGTAAAATCGGTTTTTGGCTACAACACCGTCGTGACCAACCCCATCTTCACCCTGGCTACCTCGACGAACAATATCTATCAGCCCGTCGACTCTGCGATGGGTCTGCCCGCCGGGTTGCAACCCGATGCGGGCGACAAACGGGAGCCCTTCTATATTGCGATCGGTGCCAACCCACGCTATCGCATCAGCGGCTTCTTCAACGCCACCAATGCCCCGATCCCCGTCTATCTTCCGGGAGAAATGATGCTGATCATGGCCGAGTGCTATACCCGGCAGGGCAACCTGGTCAGCGGCGCGAATTGGCTGGACAGCGTCGTGTTGAAACAACCTGCGAAAGATCCCTTCGGAGTAGGCGCTGGCCTTTCCACCCCGGTCACCTATACCGGGCAGAACGACCTGCTGAACCAGATCTACAAACACAGATGTATCGAGCTGTTTATGGGTGGACTGCGGCTGGCCGATCAGCGCCGCTTTAGCAGGCCGGTCACCGAACGCAAACGCAGCTTCCTGCCCTTTCCCTTTGTGGAACGAAATGGAAATGCCAATACGCCGGCAGACCCGACTTTTTGATCGCCGTCGGCAACCGCCGGACTATTTTTCACTTGCCGGATGGGCAGGCTCCAACAGCGAATTCGACGAATTCAACGCACTGGCCGATTCCCTCATCAGTCGGCTGAACTTTTGGTCGGCCGATTCATTCGCTGCCGGGCGGGCAATCACCAGCGCAGTCACCTGCGCCTGTGGCTTCACGTTATCGCGCTCGAAATACCAGACGGTAGCGATAAATTTCTTCACATGCATCCGCGATTCGGCGGGCAGATATTGCTGCAGCGCCCAAAAATTCCGGCTGTGTGCCTTATGCATGGCCCGGATCACAGGCACCGGTCCGCCATTGTAAGCGGCAAGCACCAGCAGCCAGTCCCCGAATTGATGATGCAGATCGCGCAGATATTTGGCGGCAGCCCGCGTACTCTTGACAAGGTCCTTGCGTTCATCCGTTTGGCGATTTACCTTCAGCCCCAATTCATGGGCCGTGCCCCGCATCAGCTGCCAGGTGCCTTTGGCGCCCACCCGGGAGACGGCCGTCGGCTTGAGCTCCGACTCGATCACCGCCAGATATTTCAATTCCAACGGCAACCGGTAACGCGTCAGCACGGAATCGATCGACCTGAAAGGCAGCTCGCTCCGCTCCCTGACGACGGTCAGGCATTCGTCGTTGTTTCGGATATAACGATTGACGAACTTCAGCCCCTTCTTGTCAGGGGCGGCAAAAGCCATCTTTGGAGAATGGGAATTTTTGGTGCTATTGTAATGCACCGTCGTAGACGACTCCGTATGGGAGTGCCGGTCAGGGTTTGCCGCGGTAGGGGTTGCTACGATCAGGGCAAGACTGTAAAAACACACAGGCATTGGTGACTTCAACATCGTTTTAATTTTTGGGTAAAACAATGCCGGCCCCAGGAATGGATCAATTTAATAGTGAGACATAGAATATTGGCAAGAATTGCAGTCTTTCCGTGGGTACGGTACGATTAGGGTTTTTCATTTGCGGAAGACTGCAACAGACGACGCAAATATAGCCATTGCCCTTCGGAAAAGCCAGGGATTCGTCCTGGGAGAATTACGATGTCAATTTGACGTTCGCCCATTGTATTCGTCCACAAGCTTTTGTGGCGCGACCTCTTTCCAACACTGCAATAATAGCGTGCGTAATTTCTCAATAACCCAATTCCACGACCCCTTGGTAGGTCCCCCTGTCGCTGGCATGATGAACCATAAAATGCGCGACATCCGCCCTCGAGATACTCAGCGCATTACGCAGGAAACTGTTCACCGCATACCGGTACTTCCCCGTTAGTTTCTTATCGGTCAGCCGCGGCGGGCGCACGATCGTCCAGTCAAGGCCGCTCTCTTTTACAAGGCCTTCCATGATTCGCAGATCGGCATACATCTGTCGCAACAGCTTTTGCACGATATGCTTCGCCACCCATCGCACAAACGCGGGTAATACCGGACTGATCTCCACGGCCGAAGCCGAAATAAAGTAAGCCCTCCTTGCCCCGCGCCGCTGCATGGCTCCAAGGATCTGCCGGGCGCCCTCGGAATAAAGCGTGGTCGCTTCATCCCGGAAAACCCCCCGGGTGATCCCGATCGCCGAGAGGACAACCGTGCTCTCGGTCAAATACGTTTCATAGGTGGCAGGCTGCAGAACATCGCCTTTTACAACCGTCAGCAAAGGATGGGTAAGCGATAGTTTCGCCGGGGTCCGTAACACCGCGATCACCCGCCACCCCTGCGACAACGCCGTCTCCACAACCTGTTGGCCGATCCCGCCGGCCGCGCCAATGACTAAAAATGTACCCTCCATAGACTAAAATCTAAAAATGCTAAGAAAAAAAACGATGAGGAACAGCAACAGTTCGATCCCAAGCGCGACACCCAGCCGCCGTTTGACCAGCAGGAGGGTGGCATCTTCCCGCGGATCGGCCTTCTCCAAAAGCGCTTGCAGGCGATTGCTGTTCCGCCGCAGGACCACGACTCCATTGATAAGGATCAGCAACACGATCACCATCTTGATCTTGAACCAGAGCATGCCCGCAACGGACTCCTTGAACACGGAAAGCATCGCAATGCCCGTCACGATCAGTAAGGCTGCGCCGATCCCGATCAACCGCGGAAATCCGGCTGCACTGTCCAGGATGCCGGCAGCCCGGGCCTTATCGGTAAGCAAATACCGGTTCACCCTTTGGTTAACGGCCAATTCCGCGAGGATGATCCCGGCCATCATCGTAAAACCTGTGATATGCAAAACAAGGTCCACCTGGATAAAAGTCTCAGTATTCATGATTGAATGGTTTTGTTCCGGTCTTTATTTCTGGAAATGCTTCAATTTGTCGGGATTCGTCTGTACGTAGATGTTTCTCACCAGGTCTCCCTCGGTCTCGAGCGCCACGAGGCTCATGGGCCGGTCGCCCGAGTAGACAAGCAGGGTAGGCATGCCGTTGACAAGCGTGGTGTGTTGATTGTAGTCCGGGACGGACTGGCGAAATTTAGGGACAAGCGTGAGTAATAGCCGGCCGATATTCTCCCGGCCTTCGATCGGTTTCGGGAAGGCCGTGATCCGTTGCCGTTGGATCACAAACACCGCACCGGCGCCATCGGCGAACAACCGGATATCCTCCTTGAGCAGGTGGATCAACCCATCCATGCTGCCGGCTGAAATGGCTTCCAGGAAATTATGCAGGATCCGCTCGTGTACCCGCATATCCGCGGTGAACCGGCGTGTATCCTTACCCAGATGCTCCTTTGCCCGCTTAAAAAGCTGCCGGCAGCTCGCGGTCGTCTTATCGAAGATCTCGGCCAACTCATCATAGTCATAAGAAAACACCTCCTTCAGCAGGAAAATAGCCCGTTCCTGCGGTGTTAACTTCTCCAGCAGGACCAGCAACCCGATCGACAGCGCATGATAGCTCTCGATACGGGGGATCGCCGTCGGTGCCCCGGCATCGGCCAGCGGTTCGGGCAACCAGATCCCGACATATTGCTCTCGCCTGGCCCGCGCGCTGCTCAGTTGATTGATACTGGCATTAGTCACCATCCGTACGAGAAAAGCCTTACGGTTTCGGACCGATTCGCCACCGGCTTCTATCCATTTAAGGAAGACATCCTGGACGATATCCTCCGCGGCATCGATATTCCCCAGCATATTATATGCGATGGAGAACAAAAGTCCCTTGTACTCGAGAAATAATTTGGCATTGGGTTCCATACTCTATTAAGACAAAATACACAGGTTGTTTGTGACAGGGTCCCCAAACTTTCGATCCTAACATACGGATGCCGCCGAAGGCTATCCTATTTACTCAAATCGGTCACCATAACGGAAAGCCCCTTCTCTAGAATAAAAAAGGGAGCCAGTAATGTCTCCCTTTCTTTTATGTCCCCCGGATTTTATGTCCCCGGAAACTTTTCATTTCCCCCGGTCGGCAAGTATCTTTTTAGCCAGCGCATGATTAAACGGTCCCCATTCATCCGGTTTAGCGACGACATCCGTCAACTCCGCATCCGTAAAAGAAAAAAGGAAGTATTCCGGATCGATATCGGTCAGCTGAGTCTGGAAATAGGTTTCGAGGATCCCCTCTGCCCGTGCAAACTCATTCTCCGGCAATAGCAAACTCACACTCGGCACCGCATTGACCGGCATGATAGAGTCGGAAACCGGCCCGGAATCGTCCAGGATCCGGCACTCGATACCGTTCTCTTTTAACTTTTCGGCAATAGCCTCTGCCTCGGCGGGATCATTAAATCGTTGAAAGGTCAGAAAGGAAGAATCCATGGGTTCATCTGTTTTGTGGCCGCAAAAATACGAAAACCCGCCCGATCACCAACAATCGCCCGTCCGCCAACGATCGCCCGATCCGCAGCGAATCCCCAGGCACCAACAATCGCCCGATCCCTCTATCTTTACCAAAATCGCATCTATGTCCAGCACCGGTTCTGCTTCTTCGCTCAACAACGCCTCCGCATCGGGCTCGCAATCTTCCGCATCCCCCATTATTTCTTCCGCAACCCCCGCCGACATCGCGGCCCTCGTTCCCCTCGTCAACCGCGCCTATCGCGGCGAAGCCGGCGAGCAAGGCTGGACCAACGAATCCCATCTCCTGTCCGGCGCCCGGACAACCGCCGCCGGCATCGAAGAACTGCTGCAAAACCCCGGCGCGCTTATTCTCAAATATACCGGCTCCGACGGAACCCTCCTTGGCTGTGTCTATCTCCAGACTCAGGAAGAAAGATTATACCTGGGCCTCCTCAGCGTCCTCCCCTCGCACCAAAACGCCGGCATCGGCAAACAATTCCTCGCCGCCGCCGATGACTACGCCCGCCAACACCGCTGCACCCACATTCACATCACCGTCATCTCCGCCCGCACCGAACTCCTCACCTGGTACGAACGCCACGGCTACCGCCGCACCGGCGAGATCGAACCCTTCCACGCCGGCGAAAAATTCGGCATCCAAAAGCAAAAACTCGAACTCGCCGTCCTCGAAAAGCCCATTCCGGCCTGATAGCTCCCGCAAAGTCCAACCTGATTTCGCCCGCGAGCCGCTCTTATGTGCGCTCAATCTAAAAAAAACTCCCAATTTTTTTCCCATTTCCCCCCATCATCCAATCATGTAAAATATGAATGCCTTCCAGGTCATTCGCCTTTTGCAAAAACATGGCTGGGTTTTGAAGACGCAAAAAGGAAGTCACAAGCAATTAAAAAATGTCTATGGAAAAGATCCCGTTGATAGTCGAAAAAGGCGCCGACAAGCACCTCTGGGGGCGCGTAACCCTCAACGACGACCTGCTCGTCGATTCCGCCAAATCCCTGGAATCCCTGCAAAAGAAATTCAGAAAAAACCTGCAGGATTTTCACGGTATGAATCCGGCAACGATAGAATTTGAACTGGCACACGATCTTACCGCGGTATTTAGCGAAAAACCCTATCTGAATCTTTCCGTTGTCGCTCAGAAATTGGGAATTAATCGTTCGCTGATGGCGCAATATGCTTCCGGCAATAAGTTCCCCTCTCACGAACGGGCGCTCGCAATAGAAGATGCTATTCACGATCTGGGTAGAGACCTGCTTCAGATTCGGATAGCCGTGCACGGAGAAGTGATAAGACAGTCTCGAAAAGCCCCAAAAAAAGTCAGGCAAAAGGCGTTAGTCAAATAATCAACAAGGCGGGAACCTTCCCGCCTTTTATTTCACCGCCAGCAGATCAACCTGTTCGATCACCGGCTGCGTCGCCAACAACTCCGGCGCCTTGGCCATCAATGCCGCGGCGATCTGCCCCGCCAAATGCGCCTTTCGACCCTCTTCCGTTTCAAACGTATCGAAAATGCCAAAGGTCGAAGGGCCGATCTGCAGTGCGAACCAATGGACCGTGCCGGTTTCGGCCTCAGCCAACGGCAATGCGCTCTTCAAAAAATCCGCTAATTCTTTTTCTTTTCCAGCCTTGGCTTCCAGCCGGGCCAGGAGTGCAAATTTGACCATGATAAATGTTTGTGGTAATGATAACTGTTTATTGTAATAAAGAGTTACAAACGCAAATCTCCGGCCCTCAGTTGCTAACACCCAAAACGGCCGCACCGCTACCGCCGGTCCGCATTCGATACAAAAACTGTTCGGAACCGAACAGTAATCCGTTCCTCCCGGCGTGAAAATCGACTGATAACCAGCCCGCTGCAAACCCGGCATCGATTATGAACAACAAACCCAACAAAACTACCCGCGTCCATGTTGAAACATTGCTGGAACATCGCCTGGCGTCATCTGGTAAAAAACCGTCAGTTCACGCTCTTGAATCTCGCCGGTCTCGCCATCGGCCTCGGCAGCGCCATCACCATCTTCTGGTGGACGGGCGAGGAGAGAAGGGTCGACGCCTTTCTCAACCCACGCCTCTATCAGGTACTCCAAAATGGCACTCAGGACGACGGCAAAATATGGACAACGGGATACACCCCCGACCTCCTCGCACCGGCTCTGAAAGCGGAATTTCCGGAGATAGCCGATGTTGCCGTGGTAAAGTCCCCCGACCTCGATGGCAACGCCACAGGCATCGTCACCGCGGCAGCCAACAGTCTCAAGGCCCGCGAGGGCTATGTCACAAAGAATTTTTTCTCCCTGTTCGGCGGCCGGCTCGTCCAGGGCAATCTCGACCAGGCTTTTGCCCCCGGTAACCATATCCTTCTCTCCGCCACACTCGCAAAAAAACTTTTTCACGACAATAACCCTCTCGGTCAACCGATCAGCTGGGATCGCGGTGCCTCCGGGAACTGGAATGGAACGTTCACCGTCGCCGCGGTCTATGCCGACGCCCCGGATAACGCCTCCCAATCCTTCGATTGTATCTTCCCGCACTCGATCTATGCAGCAAAGCCCGGCCATGACATCAGCTGGTTCAGCAGCAACCCCGCTACCTTCGTCCTCCTCAAGCCCGACGTCGACCCCGACGCCTTTAACAACAAGATAAAAGACTTCATCCGCAACAAATTCAAATCCGGTTCACAGGAATGGAAATGGGTCGGCCAGCTTATCGCCCAACGCGTAAAAGATCGTTATCTCTACAACCGGTATGAGAATGGTCGCCCCGCTGGCGGCCGCATCGAATATGTCCGCCTCTTCTCCCTCATCGCCATTTTCGTATTGGTCATCGCCTGCATCAATTTCATGAACCTCAGCACGGCAAAAGCCCTGACCCGGATAAAAGAGGTCGGCATCCAAAAAGTCGTGGGCGCCCGCCGCACCACGCTCATCCTCCAATACCTCGGGGAGGCGTTGCTCATGACGATACTGGCCCTGGGGCTCGCCATCCTGCTCATCGCATTCCTTCGCCCCGGAATAGAAGCCATCACCGGGAAAACCCTGGCCTTCCGGTTAACTCCTGCAACGGTCGCCGCCATCATCGGGATCACGTTGTTCACCGGTCTGCTCGCCGGCAGTTATCCCGCGCTCTTCCTCTCCCGATTCAGCCCCATGTCCATCTTTAAAAACACTTTACCCGGCAACAACCGCTCCTCGCTCATCCGCAAAGGCCTCGTTGTCTTCCAATTTACCATCGCCGCGGGTTTCATCGTTTCGGTGCTCGTCATCTATAATCAAATGTCGCTGATCCAAACCCACAACCTCGGCTACGACCGCGATCATCTCATCCACTTTCCCAATGAAGGCGCCATCGGTGGCTCCCAGCAGGCCTTCCTCGCCGAACTCCGAACCATTCCCGGCGTCGTTCGCGCCACGGAAATGGAAGGCGATCTCCTCGGCAATCACAGTGGGGGCGGCGGCATCGACTGGCCCGGCAAAACCGGCCGCGTCGAATTCAGCGGCGCATATACCGGCTATGACTTTTTGGAGACCATGGGCCTCCAGTTAAAAGAAGGCCGCGGCATGTCAAGAGACTACGGCGCCGATACCGCCGCCAGTGCATTCGTCGGAGCTGCTTCGCCTCGCTCCTCCTCGCCCGTAACCTTCGCAGGCTCGGTTATCTTCAACGAAACGGCCATCGCCGCCATGCATCTGAAAGACCCTATCGGCAAGACCGTAACGATGTGGGGTGCCAAAAAACGGATCATCGGCATCGTAAAAGATTTTCATTACGAGTCCCTGTATAAACCCATCGGCCCCTTCTTCATCGCGTTTGAAAGAAACCCCGCCAACCTGGTTGTCCGCATCCGGGCAAACGCGACAACAGCCACGCTCGCCGGCATCACGGCGCTTTACAAGAAATACAATCCCGGCCTTCCCTTCGAATACAGTTTCGTCAGCGAGGACTATCAAGCCCTCTACAAGGACGAACAGCGCCTCTCCCTGCTCTCCCGCTACTTCGCTGCTATTGCGATCGGCATCTCCTGTTTGGGACTCTTCGGCCTCACCGCCTTCTCCGCCGAACGCCGGCGCAAAGAGATCGGCATCCGCAAAGTGATCGGCGCTTCCTTGCAAAACCTCGTCGTCCTCCTCTCGGCCGATTTCCTCAAGCTCATCGGCATCGCTCTCCTCATCGCCTTCCCCCTCTCCGCCTGGCTGATGAGCCGCTGGCTGGACAACTTCGCCTATCGTCAACCGCTCGGCATCGGCACCTTCCTCATCGCCGGCGCCGGCCTCTTTCTCTGCACCATAATAACCATCAGTTTTCAATCCATAAAAGCCGCAGTCTCCAACCCGATCGAATCGCTCCGCAGCGAGTAGCTGGCTCAGCCATAAGACGCCAACCGAACAACCCAACCATATGATAAAAAACTATTTCAGGATTGCCGTCCGCAACCTCACCGCCAACAAAGCCCACGGCATCATCAATATCTCCGGCCTCGCCGTCGGGATGGCCGTCGCCATGCTTATCGGTCTCTGGATCTGGGATGAGCTTTCCTTCGATCACTCCATCCCCCAGCACGACCGCATCGCCCAGGTCATGCAGAATATGGCAGGCAACGGCACCATCTTCACCGGCGGAGGGACTCCCTTCCCCACCGCTAACGAACTTCGTACCCGTTATTCCAATAACTTCAAACAGGTCGTCATGGGTTCCCGAACCAGCCGTCACGTGCTGAGCATCGACAACAAGGTCATCATCCAATCCGGTGCCTGGTGGGAGCCGGGGCTGCCCGATCTTCTCAGCCTGCAGATGATCCATGGCACCCGCGACGCCCTGAAAGACCCCGACGCCATCCTGCTCTCCGCCTCGGTGGCAAAAGTTTACTTCGGTGACGCCGATCCGGTAGGCAAGGCCATGCACATCGACAAGGACATGCTGGTTCGCGTCGCCGGGGTATACGCGGACCTGCCGGCCAACACCAGCTATGCCGATCTTACCTATATCGCTGCCTGGCAGCTGCTCTATAACGCCTGGCATTTCGAACACCGCCCGAATCCCTGGCGCATGAATGCTTTCAATACGATCGTAGTACTCAATGATAACGTCGATATCCACACGGCATCCGCCCGCATCAAAGACGCTAAACTAAAACACGTGTCGGGACCCGACGCGCTGGCTCATCCGCAGTTCTGGCTCCATCCGATGAACGCCTGGCGGCTTCATTCCGATTTCAAAAATGGCGTCACCGTCGGTGGAACCATAAGATTTGTTTATCTCTTCACCATCATTGGCATCTTCGTCCTCCTCCTGGCCTGTATCAATTTTATGAATCTCAGCACGGCCCGCAGCGAGAAGCGCGCCCGCGAAGTCGGCATCCGCAAAGCAGTCGGTTCCCTGCGCCGTCAGTTGATCGTCCAATTTCTCAGCGAATCCCTGCTCACCGCGGGCATAGCCTTTTTGGCCGCCATCCTCCTCGTCAGTGTATTGCTGCCCTTCTTCAACGAGATAGCGAGCAAGCAGATGATCATGCCCTGGACCCAACCTTTTTTCTGGGCTGCATCCCTGGGGTTCACGATCCTCACCGGCCTGATCGCCGGTAGTTACCCCGCGCTCTATCTCTCTTCTTTCCGACCCGTAAAAGTGTTGAAAGGCGTTTTCAAAGCGGGGCCCGCCGCGGCCATTCCCCGCCGTGTACTCACCGTACTGCAATTCACCGTCTCTATAGTCCTCATTATCGGCACGATCGTCGTCTTTCGACAGATCCAATATGCACAGGATCGCCCCCTTGGTTATAATAGCAACGGTCTCGTCATGATCCCCATGATCTCCGATGGCATTCATGACCACCTCGACGCCGTACGCAACGACCTGATAAAGGCTGGGGCCATCACGGGCATGACCGAAGGCGAAAGTTTTACTACCGGCTATGGCGCCGGCAGCAGCGATTTTGTCTGGGAAGGCAAGGACCCCGCGTTGACAACAAGCTTTCCCACCTCCGCCGTAGCATATGATTACGGCAAGACCATCGGCTGGCAACTGACGCAGGGCCGCGACTTCTCCCGCGACTATCCCACCGACACCGCCGCTTTTATTATCAACGAAGCCGCCGTGCGCTTCATGGGCCTCAAAAACCCCATCGGCCAAACCATCCGCTGGTTCAACCGGCCCTATCATGTCGTCGGCGTCGTGAAGGATATGGTCATCGAATCTCCCTACCAGTCGATCCAGCCTTTTTTCTATTACATCTATGATTATTCCCGCGGCACCACCATCCTCCGGCTCAATCCCAACGCCGGCGCAAAACAATCCCTGGCGACAATCGCCAAAGTCTACAGGCAATATGATCCCACGCAACCCTTCAACTACCATTTCGCCGACGAAGAATACGCAAAGAAATTTGGTGACGAACAACGAATCGGCAAGCTCGCCGGCTTCTTCGCCGCCCTCGCCATCTTCATCTCCTGTCTCGGCCTCTTCGGCATGGCCTCTTTCGTCGCCGAGCAGCGCACAAAGGAGATCGGTGTCCGCAAGGTCCTCGGCGCCTCCGTGCTCAATCTCTGGCAGCTCCTCTCCCGCGAATTCGTCGTCCTCGTCGGCATCTCCCTGCTCATCGCCATCCCTGTCGCCGCATGGTTCATGCATGGATGGCTTCAGAACTATACCTATCATGCCGCCCTCGCGCCGTGGATCTTCGCTGCCACCGGCCTCGGCGCCCTGCTGATCACCCTGCTCACTGTCAGCTTCCAGGCGGTAAAGGCCGCCCTCGCCAATCCGGTCCATGCCCTGCGAAGTGAATAAGCCCTATAAAAACGATTTCCCCTCCAACGGCCAGTGAAACGCCAACGCAAACCCATCGGGATCCTTTAGATACAAAGCCCGAAACCCATACCCCGTGATCACCGGCGGCTCAACCAAAACCCCATGAGCCTTCACCCGTTCATACGCCGCGTCCAGCTCCCGGCAGCCAAAATAGATCACCGTATCCCCATGACAATCCACCCGCACCGGGTCCGGCGCCGGCGGCCGCACCGCCTCCGGATAGTACGGCTCCAGCATGATCTCGACGTCATTCAGCCGGACCATCGCCCAATGCAAAAAAGACTCCGGCCCACCCGTCGCCACAAGCGCGAAGCCCAGCACCTCGCAATACCAGCGGATCGACACGCCCATATCGTATACCTTCAGCAGGGGTGCCTGCCCCCGCACATCAACGGCATCCATAAGCAAAAGATTTGAGAGGAAATATACTTCATGTGAGCCGCCCGCTGAAATCCCGCTCAAAAATTCCTTAGTCCCCCCTGTTTTCCCCTTCTTCGTACCTTGCAAAAAAACGCACATGCAATACATCCGTCTCGGAAACACCGGCCTCACTGTTTCCCGCATCTGTCTCGGCACAATGACCTACGGCAAACCTACAGAACGCTGGCCCTGGGCCCTCAACGAAGAACAATCCCGTCCTTTTATAAAAGAAGCGCTCCAACTCGGCATCAACTTCTACGACACCGCGGATGTCTATGCCGACGGCGCCTCGGAAGAGGTCGTCGGCCGCGCCCTCAAAGACTTCGCCCGCCGCGATGAGGTCGTCCTCGCTACCAAGGTCTTCAACCCCATGGGCGCCGGCCCCAATGACAAAGGCCTCTCGCGCAAGCATATCCTAAGCGCCATCGATGCGAGCCTCCGTCGCCTCGGTACAGACTATGTCGACCTCTACCAGATCCATCGCTGGGACTACAATACCCCCATCGAAGAGACGATGGAGGCGCTCCACGATGTTGTTAAGGCCGGCAAGGCCCGCTACATCGGCGCTTCGTCGATGTACTCCTGGCAGTTCGCAAAGGCGCAATACACCGCCGACCTTCATGGCTGGACCCGCTTCGTCTCCATGCAGCCGCATTACAATCTGATCTATCGGGAGGAAGAACGCGAGATGCTGCCCTTCTGTGAAGATCAGAAGATCGGCGTCATCCCCTGGTCACCGCTCGCCCGCGGCCTGCTCACCGCCCGGCGCGTCATGGGCGGCAACGAGACCCACCGCGCGGCCACCGACGCCTTCGCAAAAAGTATCTATAAATCGGATGCTGATTTCGAGATTGTCAATAAGGTGACCGGCGTCGCCGAAAAACGCGGCATTCCCAACGCGCAGGTCGCGCTCGCCTGGCTCCTCGGCAAACCGGTCATCACCGCGCCCATCATCGGCGCCAGCAAACCCGGCCATCTCGAAGACGCCGTCGCCGCCCTCGACATCCACCTCACCCCCGAAGAAGTGAAAGAACTCGAGTCACCCTATCAGCCGCACCCCGTGCTCGGTCATTCATAGTCGTGTATTCCAACGGTCGCCGGCCTCAGTCCAATGTTTCCGCGCGACGGGAAGGTAGGATAGGACGTCCGGTATGTTGCCCCAGGGCCCAGGTGAAGCAGGCTCCGAAATAGAACAGGAAGGAGCAGTAGAATACGAACAGCAGCAGCAGCGCCAGGGCGGTCGATGTGCCATAGATCACCCTCATGGCGTCATAGTTCAAAAGGCGTTGCAGCAACAGTTGCCCGGCAATAAAGCAGACACCTGTAAAAGATGCGCCGGCCCAGGCTATTTTTGCGCTGGGCCGGCCATAGGAAAGATATTTCAGGATCACGAAGAACCAAATGGTCACGGCCAGCAGCATGATGAGCCGGTACCAAAAGGTATTGACCTGCAAGGGCAGGAGCCAGCCACCTACATCGCCCAACAGGCCGATGGAGAACAGGATACCTGCCATGAGAATGATCCCGACCGAGCGCAGCCGGTCGACGAGGACGAAGCCGGGTCCCTGATGCGCTTTTAGCCGGATCTTCCACAGCTGGTTTATCGAATTCTTGATAATCTCGAAAAGAGTGGTGGCTACGAACAGCAGAAAAATAAATCCTGCTATGCGCATACCGGAATTTAGAGGCAGCCGGTGGATATTCCTAACGATATCGCGTATCTGTAATGCGATGTTCTTGTCCACCCCGACGCTCAATTGCTGAAAGAGATCATGACGGATGGTCTGCGCGTCGCCCAAAAATCCAAATACGACAATGAGGATGTAAAGAATGGGCGGCAGGGCAAAACTGACGAAAAAAGAAGTGGCCGCCGCCATGCGGAGCGGATCGTTTTGCCGGAACAGCTGATAGGCTGCCCGTATCACCTGCCACGCCGCCGGTAGCACCTGCCACGCGGAGGTCGCGATCGTCAATTTGTTTTTCTTGATATCCATTGATCTATTTCATTCCTACCGATTCTTTGATCCCGGTGAACAGGGTCTTCCAGATAAGATTGAAGAACGACTTGTTCAGGATACGCTGAAAATCAACTTCTTTCATAGCCGGCTTGCCCGACTTGCTGGAATTCTTAACCACCAGGTTAGCGAGAAAGCTGGCAAGGTCCTTTTTATCGAATCCGGCGTCGCCCTCGTCTTTTTTTAATAGCGAGACCTTGATGTCCTCGTAGGATAAAGTGACCTGACCGTAGCCGGCGGAATCGGTGCCGCGAATGGCGAATCGCAGATGGTTTATCTTCCCTCGTTCCAGCCTCGTCAACGCCATCGGCTCGGTCAGTGGATTAAGGGATGGGGCGTCGAGGCTGCCGATGTCGCCTTCGATGGTAAACCTGCCCTTTGGGTCCTTCAGAAGCAGGTCGAGCCTTGCGTTGATCGGAGCCTTGTTCAGGAATCGGGCATGAAAGTCCACAATGCAGCGATGATCGTTTTTCACATCTTCCCGTCTGTTGGTGACATTTTGAATGCTGGCCCGCGCGTCATGGAATTGAACCCTGCCGCTGCGGTTACTCTTGCCGTTCTTTTCTTTGTATTCGATGAAGGAGTGGGCGAAGATGATCTTACCGATGGAAAGCGGGAAGGGCACATGCATCAATAGCTGTTGTGGATATTTTCCGACCTTGCTGGTAGTGTCGGGTGGGCGCGAGATATCCCGGTATATCCGGAACGCACTTTCGCCGATGACGAGGCTATCGGCCCGGATGCCCTTTTGCCATAATGCCTTTCGGTCGATATGGTGGAGCACGATGTCTTTCAGTGAAAAATCATATCTGTCCTTTTGGATCGGAAAAGAGGCGGCAAAAGCCGTCTCCGAAAGCCGGGGCCTGATCTTTACCTGTGCCACGCGTAGGGTGTTGTCCGTGCTGGTAAACCGAAGACTATCTGTTCCGATCGTATATTTTTTGTTGCCGGAGGGCAGATCGAGCTCTTTACAGGTAAGCGTCAGCCCGCGGGAGAAAAGAAGGGTAGTGCTGTCCTTTAGGGCGCTGCTGTCGATGAAAAAATGCGCCAGCAACAGCGATACATTATTTCCGCGAAAATAGTTTTCGCTGCTGTCCAGGCTTCCGACGACGATCGATGCATCCTTTATCTCTACGCTGTCGATGGCTATTTTCAGCAACCGGCCCAGCAATTGTTTCGTCAGGTCCGGCGTAGGGTTGTAGACGGCGGAGTCCTTTTTGAAGTGTTGGACCATGATCCTGATCCGTGCACGGGTCACTTCCACCTTTCCCCCTTCCAGCTCTTTGGTGAGAAGGGCCTTTGGCGTCTTGACCCGGGCGATATCGAGGGCATCGACCTGTATTCGCAGGAGTAGCGGCGGGTCCTTGTTTTCCCTGACCATTTGTTGATAAACCGCGGTGTCGGGTTCGATATCGATATTCTTTACATGGAGCATGCCGGCGACCTCGTCGAACGCCAGCTGATCGTAATGTAGAATATAAAGGCCCTTCGTCTTTTCGGCCACGACCTGGGCTAATTTCCGCTGAACGAAATAGTATTTGTACACCTGCCAGCCAACGACAAGCAGCACGAGGACGGCCAGCCCGGACAGCAGGAGCAATCTGGTTCTTTTTCGGATGGGCATATAGGAATAGGGGTAAATATTGTGCCACTGCGGAATTGAGCAATATTTGCCACAGTCCTATTCTGCATGGCATTGTCAGGGAATTCACCTACATTAGCGTACCACCTGACCAATACCAATAGAATATGAAACCCCTTTTAACAACCTTGCTTTGCCTGGTCATGCTCATGACCGCAATGGCGCAGCCTGCTCACTCCACAGCCACCAACTTTCCCGTGATCCCTTCCACACACGACTTTATCATGGATTGCATGAAATCCACCGGCGAGGTCCCTCACAAGGAAATGTCTCTCTGGATCCCGGCCCGTTTCTGGGAGATCGTCGGCCAGCAGATGAAGATCGCTCCCGATCAGGTCAACTCCATCGTTCGGGAAATGTCTCCCTATATGATGTTTTGTGTAGTGGACTATACGATGGAAGGTTCCCGGATGACCTTCAAATCCGCCGAAGACATCCGGCCCACACTAAAACTCGTCGACTCCTCGAAGCATGTCTATCTGCCGCTTGCCGACAAGGACATCTCGCCCCTTGCGCTGAAGATGGTCAATCAGTTCCAACCCATCATGGCCAAACTCCTCGGGCAGTTTGGTGACGGCATGCATGTATTCCTCTTCGATGGCACCGCGGGCAACGGCAAACCCGCCTTCGACGTCGACAAACCCAACCGCTTCCTGCTTACCTGGGATGGCGCCACCGCAAAATGGGCCCTCCCGCTGACCTCCGTCCTGCCGCCCAAATACTGCCCCGTCGACAACGAACCCATGCAAGGCAACTGGAACTACTGCCCCATCCACGGCGCAAAACTGCAATAGCCGCCCACTCCTCCGCAAGTCGTGCCCCCATTATTTTAAAAAGCTTCCGATCGTCTCATTCAGAAATTTCGCATCCGCCGGGTTACTCGCGGCACCCGCCGTATGCCCCCACAGGGAAGGAATCGGCTTGAACACCACCGTTGACATAAACCCCGCCTCATAACGGGCATCTTCTAGCGGAAAATAAAGGTCAGTCTCCGACGGCATGTACAAAAAAGGAACTCGTACCGACTTCAATGCCTTCACCACATCCCCTCCAAACCCCGGCGTCCCGCCCACATCATGTCTCTCCCACGTCCGGCATTGCAGGATCAGATCATTCGCATCCGCCCCCGGGATAAAATGATGAAACCGCGCCATCACCATCTCAAAGGTCGTTCCCGCCGGCGCCGTCGTCTTCCACAACTCTTTCCGCCACCACTCCTGCGAATACAACCATCCGGCCCACACCATCCCAAACGTCTCCAAACCCTTTTCCGGCTCCGCCGTATAATCACCACCGGCGAATGCCGGGTCGTTGGTGATCGCCGTGATCTGCCCCTCCAGTCTTACCCAGCCATGCGGCCAGCACTTCGCCGTGCCCGACGTCGCCACGATCTTATCCGCGAAATCGGGATAGCTCACCGCCCACTGAAAAGCCTGCTCCGCACCCATGCTGAACCCGATAATGGCTTTCAGGTGCCGTATCCCGAGGCCCCGCACCAGCAAGTCTTCCACAGCGTTCACATTGTCGCGGATCGTCATCACCGGAAACCGCGGCCCATGGAAAGGCTCCGGCGTATTGCTCGGCGAAGACGAATGGCCATTGCCGAAAAGTTCGGTGGCCACCAGGAACAGCTTCGTCGTGTCCAGCGCCTTACCCGGGCCGATCAGCCATTCATATCCCCGATGGGTCGCCATATAATGCGAAGGTAGCAACACCGCATTGTCGTGCGCCGCGTTCAGCCGTCCATAGGTGCCGTATACGACCATCGCCTTCGGCAGCACCACGCCGCTCTCCGTTCGGAAATTCCCGATCACATAGGTATGTACGTCCGCAACGTCTTTCGTCTGCGCAAACACCGCCGCCGGCGCTGCCAGCAGCCACAAAAAAAACAATCTCATATGTAGGAAAATTTATTCGCCGTCTCTCCCCCCGCCGTCGCAGCCTCATCGCGTGCCCCGCCGTCGCAGCCTCATCGCGTGCCCCGTCGTCGCAGCCCCGCTAATTCAGCCCTACGCGCCCTTTTACGCTCGCCAGGATCTTTTGCGTATCGAACCCGACCCCGCCCTTGAACACCACCGCCATCTTGCGAATCGTCTTCACATCCGCGCCAAGATCTCCGTCGATCAGCACGAGATCCGCCCGCTTCCCCGCGGCGACGGTCCCGATCTCTTTGTCCCGGCCCAGGTAACGGGCGCCATTAAGCGTACAGACCTGTATCGCCTGCGGGATCGAAAACCCGCCTTCCACCAGCAACTCGATCTCGCGCCAGTCCGAATATCCCGCGATCGTCCGGCCGGCGCCTGTCGGATCCGTGCCCGCGACAAGCAGACCGCCGCCGTCGAAAAACTGTTTCTCCCACGCCTGCTCCCGCCGGAAAAGGTCGGCCGACAGCGAATCATGTCCCTGCGCCCGGTCCCAACCCGCTTTCACCCTGTCGTACACGACGGGCAGCACCGCGTCGCCGCCGCCGCCGAGGATGACTTCATGTCCCGTGTACGGCTCGAATACCGGCAAGGTGGAGGTCACCGCCACTTTCTTCCGGATCAGCAACCCGATCAGCTCCTTCATCTTCGGGCTGTTCACCGGCAGCTGCTGCAACGCCTGGTGGGCTTTCGGATAGTCAAAGGAATCGGCCACGCGACCCTCGTCAAAATCGGAGGAGGCCATGAATCCGTGTTCAAGGTCGTCGATGCCGATCTCCGCGGCTTCGCGATAGGTCACCGTACAAAGATGCCCGGTCACCTTCATGCCGCGCTGGTGCGCCTCGCGTACCGTGGCCATCATATCGCCCCGCGTGATGTGCATATACATTTTGATGGAAGTGCAGCCTTTGTCCGCCCAGTGCGCCACTTCCCGCGCGGCCTGCGCCGAATCCCGGATCATATTGATGGAGGGAATATCAAAACCCGGCCGCTCGATATACGGCGCCGTGATGTCCATGTCCGGGCCGATCATCTTCCCCTCGCCGATCATCCGGCGCAGCGCCAGATCCGTCTGCGGCTCGATGCTGCCCCCCGTGCGCGATGTCGTCACCCCGCCCGCCAGGTACATCCGCGGAAACGACCCCGGCATCTCCGCCACATTAAAAAATCCGTCGATCGGTATGGTGTAGTAAAGGTGTTCGTGCAGCATCACCAGCCCCGGGATCACCGTCTTCCCGCTCCCCGCGATCATCGTCGCCCCCGCCGGCACACGCACGTTCGCCGCCGCGCCCACCGCGCTGATCCGTCCCCCCTCCATCACGATCGTCTGATGCCCCCTCGGCGCCGCCCCCGTCCCGTCGATCACCGTCACATCCGTGATCGCGATCGTCCCGCCGGGATAATCGATATACTTTTGTACATCCGCCGTAAAATGTTGTGCAAACGCCGTCACCGGCAACAGGCAAAGAAGAAGATATCGCCGCATAGCAGTATTCTTGGTTCATCTAAAGATAATTAATCTATGATCAATCGGGCGTTCCCGCCGTCGCTAACAAAAATCATAGCGCCGGCGGTCAACAATACCTCTGGCTTTAATGTTTATCCTCGTATGGAACAACGCCCACCCTTCCCGCCGTTCACACTCGAAACGGCCCTCGAAAAAGTACAGAAAGCCGAAGATGCCTGGAATAGCCGCGACCCCGAAAAGGTCTGTCTGGCCTATACCGTGGATACCGAATGGCGCAACCGAACCGAGTTTATCAATGGCCGGGAGGAAGTAAAAGCCTTCCTTCGCAGGAAATGGGCCACCGAACTCGACTACCGGTTAAAGAAAGAACTCTGGGGCTTTCGCGAGAACCGCATGGCCGTCCGCTTCGAATACGAATGGCATGATCAGGCCGGCCAGTGGTACCGCAGTTATGGTAACGAAATGTGGGAATTCGATGAGCACGGACTCATGCGCAGACGCTTCGCCAGCATCAACGACCTTCCCATCGCCGAAAAAGACCGGAAACTGGTATAAAAAAGGCATTAAAATGGGCGGAGCACCCATAAAAAACGCCCCCCGGCGACGGGGAATCCGTAACTTTAATACACAACCCGGCGATATGCGGACACTCCTGGCGATATTGATCTCGATTACCTTCCTTGGCGCAAGCCTTGGTACAAGCGCCCAGACGCACCTGCCGATCGGCACCTGGGGGTTGGGCTCTCCGCAATGGCAGACCCTGCCCCTGAATACCCAGCCGGGCAACCTCAACTTCGGCAAGAAATGGCAACTGCGGCCCTATGCCGGTCTCTCCGCGGGATATATCTTTCTCAACGGCGGCATCTCCTACCTGTCCGCACCACTCGGCCTCACCCTGTACCGTCCCCTGACAAACAATGTCACCGCCTTTGCCGGCGTCTCCGCAACACCCCTGATCTTTAGTGTCAACAGCCTCTATGGCATGCCACGCTTCAATCCCGCCAACAACTTTTCCAACGGCTATGGCCTCGGCATCAATGCCGCGGTAGGCGGCGGCCTCATCTACACAAATGACGCGCATACCTTCTCCATCTCCGGCAGCGTCTGGATGGAAAGAGGCAGCTATCCCGTTTACCCCACGCGAACCACCGACAACACAAAGCGCTGATCGCACCCCCCCCGCACCCCCCCGCACCTCTATCCCCCTCCCCCTCTGCGCCCTCCGCCAAACCCACCACCTCCGCCGCCACCCCGGAACCTTCCGCCCTGCGGCATCATCCCCGGCCCGCGCCGCTGCCGGTTCTGCCCGAAATTGTTCAGGTTATACGTAAACGTCAGCATCACATACCTCGTCAGCGTCGTCGTCCGGCTATCGCTCACCTGGTTCAACGAAACCTGCTTACTCACCATCGTATTCTGATTCAACACATCAAACACCGTCAGTCGCAACTCTCCCTGCTTCTTGGCAAATAACTGCTTGGCAATCGACGGGCTCAACAACGGGATACTCGCATTATACCCCGGAGTATGGTTATCGGTATACGTATAGGTAAAATCCGCCGCCGCCAGCCAGCCGCTGTTCGTATAAGCCGTAAACTCGGCATTCACCACCTCCGAGAAATAATCGAAATCCGATTTCGGCCGCAGCGAGTTGCGCGCGATGGTATAGTTCAACGCCGAACTCAGGTTCATATCGAAGTTCTTCTTGATATTCGTTGTCCATGACACCGTCTCCGACAACGCCGTATTCCGTGCATAGTCGTGCTGGAAACTACCCGGCACCCGCGTCGAATCCACCAGCGTCTGACTCTGGGAATAATTGATATTGGAGATCAGGTTCAAATTCGATTTGGGCCGCTTCAGCGAGAACCCATAATCAAAATACCCCGCCACACTCCAGGTCCCGTTGAGGTTCACGTAGGTTGTCGTCTGCCCGCCCTTGTCGTTCGGCACGATCTCGCTTTGAATATCATTCACCGTCGTACTCGCATTGATGGTGGCAAAGACGACATTCTGCGTCGACGGATTGTAGGAGGAATACAACATCCGCATGCTGTGTGTGAACTGCGGCTTGAGCGCGGGATTCCCCACCGTATAGTTGATATCGTCGTTGGTCGTGGTAAGGGGTTGCAACTGACTGGCCGTCGGCGTCCCCGTCCGTCCCGTGTAGTAAAAGCGCAATCGCTGCCGGTTGGTGAAGGAATAGGTGAAGTTCACGGTCGGGGTGAAATTGACAAAATTGTGTGACACCTCGATGCCCTTCGTCGTATTCCTGCTGTCGAAGTTCATGAATTGCAGCCCGCTACCGATATTCACATTCAGCTTCGCATACTGCAGCCGGTAACTTAAGCTAAACCGGTCGCTATTGCTTTCAAACCGGTAGGAATTGCTGAACAGGCTGTCAAACGCCGTATACCCCTTCGCGGTGGCATTGTAATCATACGTGTTGTTGATCGTCCGGCTCCGGTTATAGGTGTGGCTATAGTTGAGTTCGATGATCGAATGCTTCGACAAAGGCTCGGTATAGGAGAGGGTAGGGGAGAGGTTCACCGAATGCAGCGAGTCGTTATAATACTGTTTCAGGTTCTGAAAGGAATCCAGCTTGTAAAAATTATTCGCAGAATTATAGTAGCCGCTCCCGTCATTGACATTCACCGTTCCGGTCACGTCCAGGGAGATGGTCCGGTACGGTTTCTTGAACTTATGCCGCAACGTCAGATTTGACCCATTGATATTGAACCCGTCATTGCTGCTGTTCGAATTTCCCACGCTGCTGCTTACCTTCCGCCCGTCCTGATCCACCGTCGACGCGTCGCTGCTGCTGTTCGGACTCGTATGCTGCCAGGTGAAATTCGGCCGGAAGACAAGCGAGTTGCCGCTGTCACTCTTATTCTCGAAGTTGAAATTGATCCGCTGGTTGGTGCTGCGGGAAATAGCCGGGCTCGTCCGGCTGGTGATATTGGACGTGTCATCGGCATTGGTGAAAAACTTCTGCGTCAGACTGGACGTATTCGTCGACACATGCATGAAATTGTAAAAATAACTCCCATACCCATCAAACTTCCCCCAGGTGTCTCTATAGTTAAGTCCACCTGCCCAAACCGTCGTAATCCCTGCCGCACTGGGATTGGCCGCAGCCGACGGTCCGCCCCCGCTACCCCGCCTGCTCCCGCTCCCCCCTAACACGTCCTGAACCGTAAAATTTTGCTTATTGATATCATTCCCCTCCTCCAGCAACGACACCTGTCGTTCGTTGTCGAAATGATGCACCGCCACACTCTCATTATACGTTTGATCCGAACCCGCTCCCGCGATCGCCCGCCCGAAGTATCCCTGGCGCCGGTCCCTCCGGGTCACGATATTGA
The DNA here is from genome assembly GCF_036500295.1 of Puia sp. NCBI lineage: Bacteria > Pseudomonadati > Bacteroidota > Chitinophagia > Chitinophagales > Chitinophagaceae > Puia > Puia sp. Next base: position 94,556 of record NZ_DASYCH010000094.1, read on the forward strand.
TCGTCTTGATCCGGGTGCCGTCGTCAAAACCCGAGAATTTACTCTGATCGTCGAGGTCATCGAAGATCTGGTACTTCTCGATGATCTCCGGCGGAATATTGCGGGTCGCCAGTTTCGGATCGTTCCCAAAAAACCGTTTGCCGTTCACCAGCACCCGCTGCACCTTTTCACCCTGCGCCGTGATATTCCCGCTCGCATCCACCTGCACTCCGGGTAGTTTCTTCAGTTGGTCTTCCGCCACGGCATTGGGCTTGGTGGCAAAGCTCTCCGCATTGTATTCGATCGAATCCCCTTTTATCTGCATCGGCGGCCGCTGGATCACCACCTCCGCCAGGATATCCGGTGCCCGCTGCATCAGCACCGTCCCGAAGTCCAGGTTCGCGTTCGCCGCGGTGAGCACAAGATCCTTGCGGATATGCCGGTAGCCTTGAAAGGTAATGATCACGTGATACGGACCCGGATCAAGTCCTTTAAAGGAGAACACCCCTCGTTTATCCGTGATCGCAAACTGTGCATCGGAGGTGTCCCGCTCCGGCGCAATACTCACTGTCGCATCGCTCATCGGCGATTTGCCGGCCGTATCCGCAACAATACCGCGAACCGTTCCCCGAACCCTGACCTGAGAATATCCGGGAAAGGCATAAGCGAAAAAAAGAAGCGCCATCAAAAAAATTGGCTTGCCCATAAGCTGGAGGATTGCCCCATCGGACACGGCCACATGGCCGTTATCTCCGGGGCCGGATTGACTACGAAGGTAAACGTAAGTTTAACCCCGGGCAGCCATTTCAGGCGAATAGCGACTCTTTATCGGTGGATGGACGAAACTCCTTAACTTGCCGGACCGGGCGGGGCCCGGTCGTGCGCAAAGCGCACAGACATTAAATAATATAGGGGCAAACAAATATATGAAAAAGCTAACCATTCTGGCCTTGATCACAAGCATCGCTACAGCAACTTTCGCGCAATTCGAGGGAGTACTCACCTATGACTGTACCATCAAGAATAAGACCCTCACCACGCTCTATGAAGCCAAATCCAGGGTCCTGGTGGAAGCAAAGATCTACCCGATGAAGGCGGGCATCGCCAACATCAAGGATGCAAAGGAACAGGATCCCATCTTATTTGATTTTGAAAAGAAAAAAGCCACCCGCGTCGGCGCCAGACATCACGAAGTGGTCACCTCCGACCTCGTCCCCGTGACAAACGATCACAACGATAGAGCAAAGGAAGAAGATATCGCCGTCACCCTCGTCGGCCCCGAAAAGATCGACGCCTGGAGCTGCCAGCACTTCACGATAAAAATAAGGAACACCGATGTCGATCTCTGGATCACAAAAGACCTCGGCGCGTCCTCTGTCATCATCCTCTCCCAATTCGATTATTATCCCGCCGGGTCGATCCTCTATGATAAATTGAAAGCCGCCGGCGGCGACGGCATCGTGGTCCGGTCAAAACAGGGCGACGTCATCGTCAACCTCACCAGCGCCCAGGTAAAGACCGTTCCTCCGTCTTATTTCGAGATCCCCGGCCTCAAGCCCTAAGCCGGATTCCTCTTTAGCTTCCAAAAATCGTCATAGCCCGCGTCAATGGCATCCTCGCCTCCCGGCTATAATACCATCGTTTGATAAAGCCGCTGCAGCTCCCCTTCCATATCCCCGCAAAACCCCGGATGCACTTTCGAAGCCTGGATGATCGTACTCCTCGTCGCCGTCAGCCAGCGAAACCGCGAAGCCTTGTCCAGTTGACCAATCGGCCCCCCGGCCTTCGAACCGGCGACAATCTCCTCAAACCCCTTCAAATGCGCCAGCACCTCGGCAATATCCAGCTTGGGGTCCAGGGCCCGCAGCCGGTCTTCATCCACCGCATACCGCATCCCCAGCCACCGCAACGCGTGGCAATAGACGATCACCCCTACATTGAGGAACTCCTCCCGGTCCACCCGCGGCATGACCCGGATGATGGCATACTCAAACAATTGCTTTTCTTGCATGCAGGGCTTCGTTTATAAATGTAGCGGAATGCTGTAAACGTCTTATCAAAAACTCGCTGTACACCCGCCGGACTTCCTCCGGCGACTCCGTCCAGGTCCCCGTCGTCGTCCCCGTCGTCCGCGTCGTCAACCACGCATCCGGCACCATTCCCACCACTTGCCTGATCAGCTCGGGCGTCAGCACCGCGCGAAAATCGGCATCCACTTCCTCCAATCGCGAGGCCATCGGCAACAACACATGATCTTTCACCGGTGCAAACGGCCGAACGGCCATCTCCTCCCATCCATCCCAGCTGTGATGAAAATATAACGCCGCACCATGGTCGATCAGCCATAGCTCTTTGTTCCAGACCAGCATATTCGTATTGCGCACCGTCCGGTCCACATTCGTCAGCAGCGCATCCAGCCAGACGATCCGCGAAGCCGTCAGCGAATCCACCTGGTTGACCACCGGATCGAAGGTGATCGACCCCTGCAGATAATGCAGCCCCAGGTTCAACCCCACGCTGGCCTTCAGCAGATCCTGTATCTCCTCATCCGGCTCACTCCGGCCAAAGGCCGCGTCCAGCGACGCAAACACGATCTCCGGCACCCGCAATCCCAGTAGCCGCGCTATCTCCCCGCCGATCAGCTCCGCGATCAGCGACTTCACTCCCTGCCCCGCGCCGCGAAACTTCAGCACATAAAGAAACCCGTCATCACCCTCCGCGATAGCCGGCAGCGAACCGCCTTCCCGCAACGGGGTGACATACCGTGTGACGGCCACCTGCCTCAATTCCTGCATAACCTTGCTCATAACGAAGCGGCAAGATAAGCGCTTTTTTCGTCAAAAAAGGCTGTCAACGCCACACAATGGCCTTAATAGGTTGGAGAAAAAACGTTAAACTATTTGTCGTAATGAAATGACATAATCTCAAAATGGACAACCTTACCCTTGTCTTGCGGTAAACAAAACAAATAGCTAAAAGAGCTTTCGCCCCTTTTCCCGTCGTCTTTTACATAATACGGATGCTTT
>NZ_DASYCH010000095.1:0-28886 GCF_036500295.1 Puia sp.
CCCCCACATAAAATATCTCATAGGACTGGCCAAACTCCCCGGCCTCATAAAATGCCTGCACCGCACCCGCGAGGTCCAGCAGATGCACCCGATTATGGATATAAAAAATTACCCTGTTATTCGCCATAGACCGTCAAGTTAACAAAAATCATTTTCATCCCTTACCTTCGGCTCATGCAAAAGCTGCGCATTCTGCTGATCCTGCTGGCCGTCTCGCTCATCGGTCGAACCCAGCAACCTTCCTACTCCTCCTGCCCAAAATGCTGGAATCCCGACTCCCTCGGCAACCACCGCGCCATCATCCGCTTCGACGATCCCGGCGGCATCGCCCATGTACGGATACTCTGGCGCCTTCCGGTCGCCGACCCCTTCGTCCACCGGATCATCGTGGTGGACGCTAAAACAGGGGCCCGCGTTCCCTCTTCCACCGGTGAACTCGACCGCGAAAGAGGAGAGGTCTTTTTCAAACCCGCTTCCGGCAAAGGAGTCTACTATATCTATTACCTGCCCTACCGTAACGAAGGCCGCAGCAATTACCCGAGGGGTGTCTATCAAAAGCCGGATACCCTCGCTTCTCTCAACGCCGCAATAAAGCTGAATGGCGCCGTCACCGGCTTCCAGTCCATCGACAGTTTCAACAGTTTCTACCCGATGGAAGTGATCGCGACCGCCGCAGAAACGACGGCCCTAAAAGCAAAATATCCCGGCAAACCCTTCCTCCTCTTCACCGAAGACCGCGAGCATCCCATCCGCATGGAAAACGATCTCCCGCTTCGCTGGATAAAAGAAGGCCCCGCCAGACCGCTGACCCTCACCGCCGGCAAAGGCGAATACTACGCCTTCCAGATAGGCGTCTTCGCGCTAAAAGATCTCGAAGACATCCAACTCAGTTTTAAATCCCCCTTCACCACCACCTGTATCAATACCACGGGTGTCTCCTACGACGGCCATCCCTTCACAAAACAACTCGACGAAACAAAAGACCATATCCAACCGCTCTGGTGCGGAATCGATATCCCCGAAAAAGCTACCCCGGGAACCTATCCGATCACCGTCACCGTAAAAGCAAAGAATACCCCATCGCAAACCATCCGCCTGGGTCTCGTCATCACCAATAGCATCGCCGTAGACAACCCGGCAAAGATGACCCACCTCAAATGGCTCAACTCCACCCTCGCACAGGAGAACACAGTCATCGCCCCCTATACCCCGCTCACCGTCAGCGGCGACACCCTGATCGGTTTCCTCGGCCGGAATATCCTGCTCAGCCCGCAGGGATTCCCCCAGCAGATCCAGACTTTCTTCACCCCGGAGATCACCGGGATCACGACTACCCCTCACAATCTCCTCGCCGAAAATATTCACTTCCATTTTACAAAACAGTCCGACGGAAAAGACATCCGCCTAAAAGCCCAGGGGCTGCAATTCACGCAAAAAAGCCCCGGTACCATCCGCTGGCAGGCCACAACGCTGGCGGAGAGCGATCTTCGCATGGACGTCAGCGCCACCCTCGAATTCGACGGTTTCCTGTCTTATACCGTAAAAGTTACCGCCTTACAGGATATCGATCTGAAGGATATCGTCATGCATATCCCCTTCGAAAAAACCATGGCCACCTACCTGATGGGCCTGGGACAAAAAGGCGGCCGTCGCCCCGATAGCATGTACCACTGGAAATGGGATGTCGCTCACAAGAACCAGGACGGAGCCTGGATCGGCGCAGTCAACGGCGGGCTGCAATATTCCCTCCGCGACGAACACTATGTCCGGCCGCTGAACACCAACTTCTACCTGCAAAAGCCCCTCATCGCCCCAACCTCCTGGGCCAACGGCGAAAAAGGCGGGATCGATATCGGCATCAAAGGCAAGTCGATGCTGGCCAATAACTACAGCGGCCAGCGCCGGCTAAAAAAAGGCGATACCCTCTATTATAATTTCAATCTCCTGATCACCCCCTTCCATCCCCTCAACACCGACTTCCAGTGGGCTACCCGCTTTTATCATAAATATGCCAACCTCGACAGCATAAAAGCTACCGGCGCCACCGTCGTCAATATCCATCACGCGACTCCCATCAACCCCTGGATCAACTATCCCTTCATCGAAGCAAAAAAGCTAAAAGCCTATATCGATTCCGCCCACCAACGCGGGCTCAAAGTGAAGATCTATAACACCATCCGCGAACTCTCTGACCACGCCTGCGAAACCTTCGCCCTTCGCAGCCTCGGCCACGAGATCTACTCCCCGGGCCCCGGCAAGGGTTTCTCCTGGCTGCAGGAACATCTGCACGAGGATTATATCCCCGCCTGGTTCGTACCGGAGATAAAAGACGCCGCCATCGTAAACAGCGGCATGAGCCGCTGGCACAACTATTATGTCGAAGGCATGAACTGGCTTACCCAAAACGTCGGCATCGACGGCATCTATCTGGATGACGTCGCATTCGATAGGATCACCATGAAACGGATAAAACGCGTCCTCACCCGGGACGGCCACCCGGGCATCATCGATCTCCACTCCGCCAACCAGTATAACCCGCGTGACGGGTTCAACAACAGCGCCAATCTCTACATGGAACATTTCCCTTATCTCGATCGCCTTTGGTTTGGGGAGTACTTCGACTATGAGAACAACCCACCCGATTTCTTCCTCATCGAGGTAAGCGGCATCCCCTTCGGTCTGATGGGGGAGATGCTCCAGGGCGGTGGTAACCCCTGGCGGGGAACGGTCTTTGGGATGACCAACCGCATGCCCTGGTCCGATAACGCCGACCCCCGGCCCATCTGGAAGGCCTGGGACGATTTCGGGATGCAAGGGACAAAGATGGTGGGCTACTGGAGCCCTGAATGCCCGGTGACCACCGGTAACTCGGAGATCCCCGCGACGGTATACAAAAAGCCCGGTGCCGCGATGATCGCCATCGCATCCTGGGAAAAGAAAGATACTACGGTCACGCTGAATATCGACTGGCAAAAGCTGGGCATCGACAAGGCCCATGCCACGATCGAAGCTCCGGCGATCGCAAACTTCCAGCCGGCAAAAAAATTCGCACCCGGCGATCCCATCCCAATGGAAAAAGGGAAAGGCTGGCTGCTCATTATCCGCTGATCCGAACGGTCATCGCATTTTGCTGTTCACGACCGGGATCGTAACGGTAAGCGTGCACCCGCTGCCCGGTTTGGACTCGACCGTGACGTCACCATTATAATAGCTCACCCGGTTCCGGATATTGCGCAGCCCGATACCCGTAGTCTTTGCACCGGGTTGAAAGCCGATGCCGTCGTCGACGATGGTCAACTCCAGACCGCCGGTTTTCCCGAGCCGGATGGCCGCGCTTTTGGCCCGTGAATGTTTGATGATATTGCTCAATTGCACCTGTACGATCCGGTAACAGGTGAGTTTCAATTCTTCGTCGTCGATATCGCTCGCATACCCCGAAGTGTCCAGGCTGACGTGCAGCGATGAAGCGGCCGGCATCTCTTCGATCAGCTTGGCCAATGCCCTGTCCAGGCTCACCCCGCCCAGCGAAGGGGCGACAAGCGACTGCGAAAGCTGCCGGATCTCCTCCATGGCGCAACTGAGGTTCTTATAGCTGCCCAACAGGATCTCCGTCACGGGCTCCTCGGAGCTCTCCTGGATGGCAAGGTCCAGATGCATCCGGGTTGCCGCCAGGATCTGATTGATATTGTCGTGCAACTCCTTGCCGATCTGCTCCCGTTCCCGTTCCTGTACCTGTATGCTGGTTTGAGTGATCAACTTCCGTTGAATGTCCGCCTGCCGTGCAAGGTCCGCCTGCGCCCGCAACTTCTCGGTGATGTCGATGGCCAGTACGAGGATCACGGGCTCGTTGTCATGCACCAGCTCGTGCGCGATGATCTCCACGTCGATGATCGATCCGTTCTTCTTTTGCTGCTTCCAGATCCCGCTTCGGTACATCCCCGCGCTGCCCCGGTTCCAAAGGCTTTCCGCCGGCAGCGTGAGAAACTCCTCCCGGGCATAGCCGTAATGCTCTATGGCCGCCTCGTTCACATCGATGATCCGCATCGTTTGCCGGGAGAACATCCACATGGGCATGGGGTTGGCTTCGAACAGCAGCTTATATCGCTGCTCGGAGGATCGCAGGGCCTCATCGGCATGCCGGCGTGCCTCTTCCATCCGCAGTTTGTCCAGGGCATTCTGGACGGCATTGGGCAGCCGCTCCAGCCGGTCCTTTAAGATATAGTCGCTGGCCCCCTCCTGCATGACGTTGACCGCATACTCTTCCGATACGGTGGCCGTCACAAGGATCACCGGCGCATGAATACCCTCCTCCTTCGTGATCCGCAGCGCTTCCAGGGAATTGAAGGCCGGAAGCGAATGGTCGGAGAGGATAATATCCGGCTTGAACTCACGCAGGGCCCGGATGAATTCAGGTCGGTCGATCACCACTTTCTTTTCAAAATCGAATTTTGCTTTCCGCAGGACGCGGTCCACCAGTTCCGCGTCGGAAGCAAGGTCCTCGAGGTGAAGTATCTTTAAGGGTCGTGTCATATAGAGATGCATTTTATTCTTTTTTTTGAGCCAGCGGCGCCTGGTTGGTCAACAGCCAGTACATGCCCAGTTGGCTTACGGCCCGCGCAAATCCTTCGAAGTCCACGGGCTTCACGACATAACTGTTCACTCCCAACTCATAGCTGCTGATGATATCCTGCTCTTCTTTGGAAGAGGTCATGATCACCACGGGAATGGATTTGCTGATCTCTCCCGCTTTCAGCTGCTTCAACACTTCGATGCCATCCACTTTGGGCATCTTGATGTCCAGCAGGATCACCTTCGGCAGATGACCGGAGGGCCGGTCGGCAAACCTCCCCCGCGCATAAATAAATTCCAGCGCCTCCTCTCCGTCCTTCACATGGACCAGGTTATTGGCGAGATTCACTTTCTTCAATGCCCGGATCGTCATTTCCGCATCATGAACATTGTCTTCTACAAGCAGTACTTCTACATGGTTGAGCATATCGTTATGGTTGATGGTTCATTGGATCAGGCCGGTTTCCGGTCACGCCGGTATCCTGAAATAGAAAACGGCCCCGTTACCCGGCGAGGATTCAGACCAGATCTCTCCCCGGTGCTTATCCACGATTCGTTTCACAAGCGCCAACCCCACTCCCGTCCCCTCGAATTCCTCCTGGCTGTGAAGCCGCTGGAAAACTTTGAAAAGTTTGTCCGCATACCGCATATCGAACCCCGCACCGTTGTCCCGGACGAAATAGGCCGTTCCCGCCGCATGCTCCATGGCGCCGATGGCGATGCACGCCTCCTCCTGGCGCGAGGAATACTTCATCGCATTGCTGATAAGATTCAACCACACCTGCTTCAGCAGGTCGCCGTCGCCCATACAGGACGGCAATGTTCCGATATCGATCTGGAATTTTCCCTCCGGCCACGCCGGCGCAAGCTCGGCGACACAGACCTCCGCCAGGTCTTTCATATCGGTTACCTGTTTGCGGACATCGCGCTTGCCCAACCGGGAAAACTCGATCAGGTCGTCGATAAGTCTTCCCATCATCTTCACGTTGGACAGGATATTGCCGGTGATCCGCCGCGCCTCGTCATCAAAACTATGTTCATAGTCTTCTTTCAGCATCATGGTATACCCGCTGACCGCTCTCAGCGGCGCACGCAGGTCATGGGAGACGGAATAAGAAAAAGCCTCCAGCTCCTTGTTGACGGCTTCGAGTTCCTGCGTTCTGCGTTGCACCTTTTCCTCCAGGTCTTCCTGGGTATGACGTACCTGTGTGATCATGGCATTGAAGGATACCGCGAGTTTGCCGATCTCGTCCTGCCGGTCGACAGGGACACGCGAAGAATAATCTCCATCCGCGATGACCGTCGTAGCCCGCATAAGCCTGTCCAGTCGGCGGGTTACATTCCGGCTGATCAGCCAGGCCACCAGGCTGCCGGTGATCACCAGCACAACCCCGATGCCGATCATCCAGTACAAAAAGCGATTGGCCGCCTCCAGGATCAGATCCTCCGAAAGCTCGACCATGATCACCCAGCGGGTGCCCGGTATCGGCATGGAATAAGCAATGACCTTCCCGTTCTGGCTGGTATAATGCACCGTCTTCCGCAGATCATGCGCGGCAGGAGAATGATTGTCCACACGCTTTAGCAGGTCGGTCCACAAAGACCCATCGGCATTGCCGAAGTATAGCGTCGCCTTCGCACCCAACAGCTGGGACAACTGGGCGATGGATTTCTGCGTCGCCCGCACCGGACGCCATCGGAGAAGATAGCCTTGCGGTTGATCTCCCCGGCTTACCCGCGCAACAATCGGGTAGAACATGCTGTCGCCGGAAAAGTAAAGCCGTCCTACAAAATTGCTGTCCCGGGCGCCATTGCCAAACTCCCTGGCGACATCCGGCTCGACCCATCGCCGCTCCGTCTCTGCACTGCTGCCAAGGCCATGCCCGTTACCCGGCGCTGTGCCCCTTCCTGCTTCCAGCAGCAACCTGCCCTCCAGATCCCGCAGGTCTGCCCGGACGGTCTGGGAGTCGGCCAGCATTTTTGTCAGCGCCTCCCGAGCCCTGCCCGAAGACAATTCGGTAGGCTTATCCCCCGTAAAATAATTGACGATATCTTCTTGTTTTGCCAGCGCATGCGTGCCGGCCGCCAGGCTGTGCCCGGATTGCTCGAACAACGAGGAAAGCTGCTCGGTAAGTGATCGCAACCGCTGTTCACCAATCGCCATCGATGCCCTGCGGACACCCAGATAGGAGATGGTCCCGAACAACGCGATCAGAACGACCAATAGCAAACAGATCAGCAAGGGCAGCTGTTGGCGAATGGAAAGGGCCGGAAGAGAAAAAGATACTCTTCCCGGTTTCGTGGTTTTAGGATGATTCATGGTTGGGTTTGGTAAGCGCGGTTGTCTTTCAAGGTGCAATAAAGTACACAAATCCAATGAATTCTGCAAGTGTATGGGATTAAAAATCGCTTAATCTTTGGAGTGGTGCCATCGGGAATTGTCTATATTTGGCCCATGAAACTCTATCGCATAAGAAAAGGCAGCCTGCTTCAACAGGATAAAAATTCCTGGCTGATCACCCAACCCTGGGATCAGCTGATAAACCGCGACCAGCTTCATGATCACCTCCAATCGCTGCAGCGCCAGGCAGACCTGCTTTCGCCCACGGAAGCCGACGCCCTGCTCAACAGCCAGCTCCTGGCGCCCATCGGCACCCAGGAGGTCTGGGCCGCCGGGGTCACCTATCTCCGCAGCCGCGATGCCCGCATGGAAGAATCCAAAGGATCCGGCGGCGCCTCCTTCTATGATAAGGTATATGAAGCCGAACGCCCCGAACTTTTCTTCAAGGCCCAGCCCCACCGCGTCGCCGCACAGGGCGAAGAAGTATATATCCGCCACGACTCCACCTGGAACGTCCCCGAACCCGAACTGACCCTGTTCATCAACTCGAAAGGCAGTATCCAGGGCTATACCATCGGCAACGATATGAGTTCCCGCAGCATAGAAGGGGAAAACCCCCTCTACCTGCCCCAGGCGAAGGTATATCAGCGCAGCGCCGCACTCGGCCCCTGTCTGTATGTCCCCGCCGCACCGCTTCCCCCGACCACGCAGATCAGCATGGTCATCCGGCGCAACGGCAAGGATGTCTATTCCGGCGAGGTCGCCATCAGCCAGATAAAAAGAAAGCTTCCCGAACTGGCCTCCTGGCTCTATCGGGACATGGACTTCCCGGAAGGCTGTTTTTTGATGACCGGCACCTGTCTCGTCCCGGACAATGAATTCACCCTCGCCAAAGGCGATAAAGTGGAGATCACCATCGATCATATCGGCACGCTCGCCAACACCGTAGGTTACAAATAATGAACTGGCAACAATTATACTCTCCCCTCCGCACCGGCTCCTCCGGCCGGTCGGCAGCCAATCCTGCTGCCCCGGGCGAAACCCGGGTCAGCGACGCCAGCCTCCGAACCTCTTTTCTCCGGGATTACGATCGGATCATCTTCTCCTCCGCCTTCCGGCGCCTCCAGAACAAGACCCAGGTATTCCCGCTTCCCGGCCCCGTATTTGTCCACAACCGCCTTACCCATAGTCTCGAAGTAGCCTCCGTCGGCCGCTCCCTCGGCAAAGCCGTCGGCGACGCCATCGCCGAAAGACACGCCGGCGAGGGTGAGAGCTTCCGGGAGTTCTACAAATACGAACTTCCCTCCGTCATCGCCGCCGCCTGCCTGGCACACGATATCGGCAATCCGCCTTTCGGCCATTCCGGCGAAGATGCCATCCGTAATTTCTTCCGCAGACTGGAAGGAGAGGCAAAAGGCCGCTTCGAGACCCTGAAGGAGAACCAACAACGGGATTTTCTTTACTTCGAAGGGAATGCAAACGCCTTCCGCACCCTCACCCATCATTTCAACGAACCCTCCACGGGTGGCTTTCGCCTCACCTACGCAACCCTGGCCTCCATCGTCAAATACCCGTCCGACTCGCTCAACGGCTTCAACAAACAACAGCTGGCCACCAAGAAATCCGGCTTCTTCGACTCGGAGATCGAAACCTGGCGCACCATCGCCACGGAACTCGGCATCCCCCAACCCGATCCGGCAAAGAATGTCTTCGCCCGTCACCCCTTCGTCTATCTCGTCGAAGCAGCAGATGACATCTGCTACCGGATCATCGATTTCGAAGACGCCCACCGGCTCAATATTATCTCGATCGACACCATCGCCAATCTCTTCCTGTCCTTCTTCGACGAAGAAACCGGCTACGACGCCCGCGATAGGGTAGAGAAGATCTTCCAGGAGATAAACGATGACAATCAAAAAGTACAGTTCCTCCGGGCAAAACTGATCAACCTGCTCATTTTCCGCGTTCGGGACACCTTTATGGAGAAAGAAGCCGAACTCCTGGCCGGCACCCTGACCAAATCCCTCATCGATTACCTGCCGCCCCGGGAACTGGCCCTGCTAAAAGAGATCGACGCCTTCTCCATCCAGCATATCTACAACCACCGCTCCGTCGTCGAGATCGAGATCGCCGGCTACAATGTCATCGGCGGAATGCTGGAAGAGTTCTTTGGCGCCATCCTCGATCCCCGCAACGTCAAATCGGAGAAACTGCTCCAGCTTATCTCCAAACAGTTCGTCATCGCCCGCACCTCCGATCGCCTCTACCACGATATCCAATCCGTCGTCGACTTCATTGCCGGAATGACCGACCTTTATGCCGTCGATCTCTATCGGAAGATCACCGGAATGACCTTCCCGCAGATCCGCTGACGCGCGCTTCGCACAGCCCGCCGGCCACAGGATATTTGGCACGATTTATTCACTGGAATAGGTTAGAAAAAACCTATTTTATGTTCAATACATTTCCCATCCAGTTTAACTACGACGGCAAACGCTACAGCGGATTGATCCAACCCCTCCAAACCGGTCTTCAACACCGCATTCCCATTTCCTTTCAGGTATTCCTCAACAATGTCTACTATGGCCTGGTCCGCAGAAAAGGGTTGGACTGGGAAACCGATTCCCCAAAATGCGCGATCATGGTCGACGTCATCGGCAATCACATTTATGACTGGTATGAGTAACGGTCTCCCTATCTTTGGGAATGACGAAACGAGTGCTCTCTTTTACCCGGGCGGATAAGGGTTCCTGTTGCGACCCGGTTGGGGGAATAATGGAGTTCGTGCATGAACGAATTATTAAATCAGTTTTGTGCGGCCTTTTTGGACCACAGCGGTTTTGAAAAAACTTTCCACCTTAGAACTCCATTAGAAGGAACAATAATGATAACACCAGCCGATAAAAAGGTATTGAAAAGGTTTGGCGAAAACCTTAGGAAGCTCCGCAAAGAAAAAGGACTTAGCCTCCGCGAAATGTCCTATGCCTGCAGCATCGACAATAGTAAGATCGCAAAAATCGAAAAGGGGATGATCAACATCACCTTTACTACCCTCCTGCAACTGGCCGTTGCGCTCGAAGCCCAGCCCGCCATCCTGCTGGAATACGAGCCGGAAGTCATCTGATTCTCCAGATCACATTGGTTACCATCGGGCTGAGCCCGTATTAGAGGTAGACCTCCCGACAGGGAGTTCCTGCCTGTATTCCATCTTGCTGTCCAACCGCCACTCTTATAACAACATAAGTCATGGACAAAAAGCAAGATGCCCTCCGCAGACTCGGCCTCCGCCTGACCGCCTTCCGCCGGAAGAAGCACCTCACCCTGGACCAGCTCTCCACTCTCACCGGCCTCGACACCCGGGAGATTGCCGCCATCGAAGCCGGTGAAACGGACCCGCCGCTCACCACTTTACTCGCCCTTGCCCACGGTCTCGGCCTTTCCCCCGGCGAATTGCTCCCCGGGGAGTAGATTTCCGTGCCTTTCGCCGCAAATTTCCTATTGCAGGACGGGCTTGCGTTGCTTATCTTGGAATATCCTTTACTATGAAAATCCAAATACTATGACAACGCTTGTGGGCATCTTCTTTTCTCTCATCTCCATTCTCGGTTTTCTCAAAGGCAAATCCAAAAGCAATACCCGTAAATTAGTCCTCATCGGATTCTCCCTCTTCCTGGTCGTCGGTCAGGTGCTGTTCATGTACAGCTACCTGAATATCGAAAGCCAGCAGTTCATCGGCCTCTCAGGACTCATCAGCGGGATTATTTTAATCCTTGCCTATCAAAAGAACGAAGCGTGGTAAGACAGGAACCGCTGGATGCGGTTCGACCGAAGGTCAGACATCATACTTTGCTGGAAATGCGTTATTTTTCCTAAAACGCATTTCCGGCATATATTCGCGCATGCGCACGATTATTCTCTCGGCCTCTTTCTGCCTCGCCGCCTCGATCGTCTCGGCTCAGAACCGCCCGATCTATCACGACACCTGGATCGACTTCAACAAGAACGGCGTCAAAGACATCTTCGAAGACCCGGCACAACCCGTCGACCGCCGCATCGCCGATCTCCTCGGCCAGATGACACTCGAAGAAAAGACTTGCCAGACCGCCACACTCTATGGCTATGGCCGGGTATTGAAAGACTCCCTGCCTACCCCTGGATGGAAGAACGAGATCTGGAAAGACGGCATCGCCAACATCGACGAAGATCTCAATTCCCTCGTCGGTAACCCCAAGGCTCAAACAACTCTTTCCTATCCCTTCAGCCGCCACGCCGAAGCGATAAACACCGTCCAACGCTGGTTTGTCGAACAGACCCGCCTCGGAATCCCCGTCGATTTCACAAACGAAGGCATCCACGGCCTCAACCACGACCGGGCTACCTCCCTGCCCGCACCCATCGCCATCGGATCCACCTGGGACGCCGCCCTGGTCCGCGAAGCGGGGGAGATCGTCGGCCGCGAAGCAAAAGCCCTCGGCTATACAAACGTCTATGCCCCCATCCTCGACCTCGCCCGCGACCCACGCTGGGGCCGCACCCTGGAATGCTATGGAGAAGACCCCTTCCTCGTCGCAGAACTCGGTAAACAAATGACCCTGGGCATCCAAAGCCAGGGTGTGGCATCCACCCTGAAACACTTCGCCGTTTACAGCGTTCCAAAAGGCGGCCGCGACGGCAGCGTCCGCACCGACCCCCATGTCGCCCCCCGCGAACTGGTTCAACTCTATCTCTATGCCTTCCGCCGGGTCATCCAGGAAGCGCATCCCATGGGCGTAATGAGCAGCTACAACGACTGGGACGGCGTACCCATCACCGGCAGCTATTACTTCCTCACCGAACTCCTCCGCGAGAAATTCGGCTTCGACGGCTATGTCGTCTCCGACAGCGACGCCGTCGAATACCTCTTTACAAAACATCATGTGGCCGCCACCTATAAAGACGCCGTCCGCCAGGTAATGGAGGCCGGCCTCGACGTCCGCACCAACTTCACCTCGCCATCGACCTTTATCGAACCCCTGCGCCAACTCGTCCGCGACGGCGATCTCTCCATCCATACCCTCGACAAACGCGTCGCCGACGTCCTCCGCGTAAAATTCCGGCTCGGCCTCTTCGATCAACCCTATGTAAAAGACCCTAAGAAAGCCGACGAGGTCCTCGCACCCGGCCGCACAAAAGATTTCATGGTCAAAATGGCGCGGGAATCACTCGTCCTCCTTAAAAATGAGAACAACCTCCTCCCGCTCGACAAACAAAAGGTCCGTCACATCCTGGTCACCGGCCCGCTGGCAAAAGAGACTTCCTATGCCATCAGCCGCTATGGCCCCTCTCATCTTTCCCCGATCTCCGTCGAAGCAGGCCTTCGCAACTATCTCGGCACCGCCGCCACGATCGACTATGCAAAAGGCTGCGAGATAGTCGACAGCGCCTGGCCCGAATCCGAACTCATCCCGACGCCCCTCAACACCACCGAACAGGCCGGGATCGACGAAGCCGTTACAAAAGCGCGCAACGCCGATGTCATCATCGCCGTCCTCGGCGAAGACGAGAAAAGGGTAGGAGAGGGGATGTCCCGCACAGGCCTCGATCTTCCCGGCCGGCAGAAACAACTGCTGCAGGCACTGCAGGCCACCGGCCGGCCCGTCGTCCTGGTGCTGATAAATGGCCAGCCCCTCACCATCAACTGGGCCAACCGCTATATCCCATCGATACTGGAAGCCTGGTTCCCAAATTCCTTCGGCGGCCAGGCCATCGCCGAAACCCTCTTCGGCGAGAACAACCCCGGCGGAAAACTGACCGTCACCTTCCCCAAAACCACCGGCGAGATCGAATGGAACTTCCCCTACAAACCCGGCTCGCAGCCCACAGACAAAAAGAAAGAGAATCACACCAGCGTCTTCGGTCCCATCTATCCCTTCGGCCACGGCCTCAGCTACACCAGCTTCTCCTATAGCAACCTCACCGTCACCCCGCTCATCCAACACCCCCAGGGCGATATCACGGTTGCCGTAGATATAACTAACACGGGCAACCGAAAAGGCGACGAGGTCGTTCAGCTTTATGTCAACGACGAGGTCAGCAGCGTCACCGTATATGAACAGCAGCTTCGCGGCTTTCAACGCATCACGCTTGCACCCGGCGAAAAACGCACGGTTCAATTCACCCTCCGCCCCGACGACCTCTCGCTCATCGACAAAGACAACGTCTGGCGCGTGGAACCCGGTAAGTTCAAAGTCCTCATCGGCAGCAGTTCAACCGACATTAAACAGATACAGGAATTCGAGATCAGGTAATTTCCGTATAGAATAGATCAAAAACGAAGAAGCGCCTCGCAAAGGCGCTTCTTACATTTGATTTGACGCCATCCATCTTATAAACTAATACGAAAACTTGCCATGAGAAAACTGCTGACCGCTGTGTTAAGCTGTTTCATAGCCTTATTGCTATGCACTAACGTCCAAGCTCAAAAAAGAGCCATCACCGGCAAAGTCGTCGACTCCATCGGTAACCCCATCCCCAATGTAACGGTGCGCCTTCGGTCCGCACGCGGCGGGGTAACCACCGGTGAGGACGGAACCTTCCATATCTCAGCCCTGCCAACCGACGACCTGCTCATCTCCAACATCGGCTTCCAGCCGCAGGAGGTGAGGATCGGCAACCGGGAAAATCTCACCATCACCCTCGGCCGGCTCAACACCACCCTGAACGAAGTGGTGGTCACCGCACTCGGTATCCGGCGTTCACACAACTCACTGCCCTATTCGACGCAACAGATCACCGGCGGCGAGATCACAAAAACGCCCAGCTCCAATTTCGTGGACAACCTTTCCGGTAAAGTCGCCGGCCTCCAGGTTACCTCGAGTAACACCATGGGCGGTTCCAACAACGTTATCCTCCGCGGGGTAAGATCCCTGACGCAAAGCAACCAGGCGCTCTTCGTCGTGGATGGCGTTCCTTATGATAATACCAACCAGTCCCGTAACCAGTACGATCTCGGCAACTCCGTCTCCGACATCAACCCGGATGATATCGAATCGATGAGTGTCCTGAAAGGCGCTGCGGCCTCCGCCTTGTACGGTTCACGCGGCAGCAATGGGGTCATTCTCATTACAACAAAAAAGGGATCGAAAAGAAAAGGTATCGGCGTTACGGTTAATGCCGGCGTCACTACGGGTACGCCCGATCAAAGTACTCTCCCTTCTTACCAGTTGCAGTACGGCCAGGGCTATGGTAGCCAGGGCGTCGCCGACGCCGGCAATGCCAATCCCTATTTCTACTGGCAGAAAACTGCATTCAGCAACGGCCAGCCGGTGCAGATCGTCCAGACCGACGTCGATCAGGCCACCGGACCCGCCTATGATAAAAATCTCATGGTTTATAACTGGGATGCCTTCTCTCCCGGTAACCCCAACTACGGAAAGGCAACCCCCTGGATGCCCGCCGCTCACAACAAGCCTACCGACTATTTTAATACCCCGCTTTCCAATGTCCTCAGCGTCTCGGCAGACGGCGGCGACGACAAGGGCACTTTTCGTCTCGGTTATACCCGTACCAATGACAAAGGCTATCTTCCCAATAGCAACCAGCGCAAGACCCTGCTGAATATGTCCGCTACCTATAACCTCAACGAAAAATTATCGGTCGGCGGCCAGATCAACTACTCCGATGAGGCAGCTGTCGGCCGGTACGCCTACGGCTATGGCGGCGGCAACGGTACACAGATAAACCCGATGACCGACTTCCGGCAATGGTGGCAAACAAACGCCGACCTAAACGCGCTGAAGTCCGATTTCTTCCGCACGCTCACTAACGTGACCTGGAACTGGCAAACAGCCAGCTATCTGCAAAACACCACAGGCAGCCTGGTAAAACCCAATTTCCACGACAACCCCTGGTGGGTCCGCTATAAGAATTTCGAGACGGACAGCCGCTCCCGGTATACCGGAAACGTCTTCGCCAATTATAAACCCACTTCGTATCTCAACGTCCTGGCCCGCGTATCGCTGGACAGCTGGAACCAGATGCAGGAATTTCGCTACGATGTCGGCAGCTACGGCACCCCAAGCTACGGCCGGTACAACGGTAGCTTCACCGAGACCAACTACGACCTGTTGATCAACTTTAACAAAGACCTTACCCCGGACTTCAACCTCAAGGCCCTGTTGGGCGGCAATATCCGGCAGGATGTGAACCAAAGTATCTCCGCTTCGACAAACGGCGGCCTCGTGGTTCCCGGCTTCTTTGCCCTGACCAACTCCGTCAATACACCCAACGCCCCCTCGGAATCTTATTCCCTCAAGGAAGTGGATGGTATCTTCGCCGGCGCAACGCTCTCTTATAAGGACATGATCACCCTCGACGGAACCCTCCGCCGGGACAAGTCCAGCACCCTGCCTAATGCGAACAGTTCCTTCTACTATCCTTCGGTGTCGGCCAACTGGGTCTTCTCGAAGCTCATCCCGGAAGCGCAACAGGTGCTCAACTATGGTAAGGTATGGGTCAACTACGCCGCCGTCGGCGGCGACGCGCCGGTATACTATACAAAGAATACCTATACGGCGGGTACGCCCTTCAACGGGCAGACAGTCTTCTCGACCCCTTCTTCCAACTTCAACCCCACTCTCGTACCCGAACAGAACCACACCTACGAGGCCGGGGCAGAATTGTCCTTCCTCCATAGCCGCATCGGCCTGACCCTCGTCTACTACAACTCCAAACAAAGCAACGAGATCCTGCCGATCACGGTATCCAGCAGCAGCGGATACTCCACGTTCTATGTCAACGGCGGTACCGTCCAGAATATCGGCCAGGAAATAACCCTCAACCTGGTGCCGGTAAAGACCCGCGACTTCACCTGGAATATGACGATCAACTGGTCGCACAACAAGAACAAGGCCATCTCCCTCTACGCCGGACAGCCGTCCTATGTCGTCTCCACCTATCAGAATGCGGTACAGGTCGCGGCCGAAGTGGGTAAATCGGTGGGCATCATTCGCGGCACCGACTATCAGTATCTCAACGGCAAACGCCTGATCGATGACAACGGGCTGCCGGTCAAATCGACCAACAAGCTTTCCGACATCGGAAATATTAACCCTGACTGGCTGGGCGGCATCAACAACAGCCTTAGCTATAAGAGTTTCGCACTTAGCTTCCTGATAGATATTCGCCACGGTGGTGACGTTTATTCACTGGACCAGGACTATGGCGCCTCCGGCGGTCTTACCCCGCACTCCGCCGGGTTCAATTCCAATCACGTCGGCGTTCGCGCCCCTCTTGCACAAGGCGGCGGCTATCTTTTTACCGGCCTGACCGCCGACGGAAAACCGAACACCAAGCTGGCAGACGGCTCTGATATCAACACCGGCAAATACCTCTATAGCTCGCTTTTCGCCGAGGCGGCAAAGACCTTCATCTACGACGCAAGCTTCGTAAAGCTGCGTGAAGTGGCAATCACCTATACCTTACCCGCAAAAACGATCGCAAAAATGGGTGTCGTAAAAGGAATGGAATTCTCACTGTCCGGCAAGAATCTGTGGATCATTCACAAAAACCTGCCCGACTCCGATCCCGAGCAGGGTGTCGCCGTCGGTAGCGGCAACTCCGCTCAAAATGGTTCGCAAGGCTTCCAGTCCGGCGCCTATCCCGTATTCAGGACCTTCGGAGCAAACGTTCGCGTAAGATTCTAAGCCACCAAAAACGTCAAACAATGAAAAAACTACTCATAATAGCCGCACCGGTTCTCCTGGCCCTGCCGGCCTGCAAAAAGGATCTTAGCGCCTATAATACCAACAACAAGGCCGCCTCCACCGTTCCGGCTGCCAGCCTCTTCCTCGCCGGCGAGAAAAACCTCTCCGACTACTACGAACAGCCGTCCGGCTCCTATAACGTCTTCCGCCAGTTTGCGCAAAGCTGGACGGGATCAACGTATACGACCGAAGCACGCTACGTTCTCTCGGCCTATAACTCGCCCAACAACTGGTGGCTCCAGTTATATACGAGCGTGCTCAACAACCTCGGCAACGCAAAAGCACTGTTCCCCGTGTCGGTTACAGACCCCGCAACGCTGCGCAATGACCTGATCGTTACCGATATCCTCGAAGTGTATACCTACAACCTGCTGGTGTCCACGTACGGGAATATCCCCTACAGCAAGGCGGAGAACCGGCTGGTGCCCTTTCCCGCCTACGACGACGCCAAAACGGTCTATATGGACCTCCTCACCCGGCTCGATAGCTGCATCGCCAACATCAACACCGGCGCGCCATCCCTGGGCAAGTCCGACCAGATATACGCGGGAAATACTGCCGCCTGGAAGAAGTTCGCGGCCACGCTCAAACTGAAGATGGCCATGGTCCTCGCCGATACCGATCCGGCCACTGCCTCCAAAAAAGTCCAGGAAGCCGTTTCCGCCGGGGTCTTCACCTCCAATGCGGACAATGCCCGCTTCGTCTATCAGACCACACCCACCGGCAATACCAATCCCGTCTGGCAGGCCCTCGTCAACAGCGGCCGTCACGACTTCGTGCCCGCCAACCTCATGCTCAATACGCTGAAGAACTGGAACGATCCCCGTCTCCCATTGTATTTTACAAAGGCCTCCGACAGCACCTATAAGGGCGGCGTGCCGGGCGGCGGCAACTCCGTCGGCAGCCTTTCGACCTTCTCGGCCCAATGGTCGGGAACTACCTGGCCAACCGATATGCTGGACTACGCGGAGACGGAATTCCTGCTAGCCGAAGCCACCGAAAGAGGTTTCATCACCGGCGCAAGCGCCGAACAGCATTATAACAACGGCATCACGGCCTCGATCCAATACTGGGGTGGAACAACAACGCAAGCCCAGACCTATCTCGCCCAGACTGCCGTGGCCTATACCACCGCAACCGGCGACTACAAACAAAAGATCGCCTGGCAAGAGTGGATTGCCATGGCCGACCGGGGCTGGGACGCCTGGACCCTCATCCGGCGCCTGAAACAACCCAACATCGACGCCATCAGCGCACCCCTCGGCGCTGCTTCCCACCTGCCGATGCGCTTCTACTATCCGCCAACCGAACAAACGGCAAACCCCACCAATTGGGCTGCCGCGGTCAAAGCAATGGGCGGAACCGATGATGTCAACACAAAATTGTTTTGGATACCTTAATTTAGAATATGATCACGAGACCCATCTTACTATGTTGCTTGCTGGCGCCGCTTCTCGGCGTGGCTCAGTCCAATACGCAACCCAACGCCAATCCCGACAGCGTCCGCGCCCGCCGCGCCCGAATGGCCGCACAGGCCCGTGAAGCCTACGCGCACAAAGTATTCACCCACGCCGACACCCTTCGTGGCTCCAATGGCGCCGAACGCGCCTGGTGGGATATCCAACGCTATGACATCACCGTCAAACCCGACTACAACACCAAGTCCACAGTCGGCAGCAATCTCATCACCTATAAGGTCGTCGGCAATAACCAACCTGCCCTGCAGATCGACCTCATGGACCCGCTTCACATCGAAAGCGTCGTCGCCAACGGAAAAGAAACCCTCTCCTACACAAAGGAAGGCAACGTCTATCATATAAAGACGCCCAAACAGGCCATGGGCTCTATCAACACGCTGAAGATATCTTTCTCCGGCACCCCCGTCGAAGCAAAACGCCCACCGTGGAACGGCGGATGGACCTGGACAAAAGATTCCCTCGGCCGTCCCTGGATGACCGTTACCTGCCAGGGCCTGGGCGCCTCGGTCTGGTATCCCTGCAAGGACTACCAGGGCGACGAACCCGATAAAGGCGGCTCGATGACGATGATCGTCCCCGACTCGCTCGTCGGCGTATCCAATGGCCGGCTCCAGTTCAAAAAGAGCAACGGCGACGGAACAACGACCTATAAATGGGCCGTCGTCAACCCGATCAGCAACTATTGTCTCATCCCCTACATCGGCAAGTATGTCACCTTCCACGAAGACTTCCAGGGCGAGAAAGGACATCTCGATCTCGATTACTGGGTCCTCGACTATAACCTCCAGCGCGCAAAGGACTACATGCCCACACAGGTGCACAATATGCTCCACGCCTTCGAACACTGGATGGGGCCCTATCCCTTCTACGAGGATAGCTATAAACTCGTCGACGTCGAACACACCGGCATGGAACACCAAAGCGCCGTCGCCTACGGTAACCATTACGCGTTCGGCTATCGCGGCCGCGGACCCAACTACGGCCAGCGGTACGACTTCATCATTATCCATGAAAGCGGTCACGAATGGTTCGGCAACAACCTGACGACAAAAGACCTCGCCGATATGTGGGTGCATGAAGGCTTCACCAACTACAGCGAAACCCTGTTCGCCGATTATATGTGGGGAGCCGAGGCCGGCAACGAATACAACGTCGCCACCCGCAGCGGCATCCGCAACGACCGCCCCATCATCCCCCGCTATGGCGTCAACGAAGAAGGCAGCGGCGACATGTATCCCAAAGGCGGGAACATGCTCCAGGCCATCCGCCACAGCATCGACAATGATGAACAATGGCGGCAGGTCCTCCGCGGGCTTCAGAAGACCTTCTATCACCAGACCGTTACCACGGCCCAGGTGGAACACTATGTCTCCGCGCACGGCGGCTTCGATTTCTCAAAAGTATTCGACCAATACCTGCGGACCGTACAGATCCCCGACCTGGAGTTCGCGGTCGGCGCCGATGGAAAAACGGTGAAGTATCGTTATACGAATTGCGTCGCCGGTTTCAACCTGCCGCTGACCCTGTCGTCCGGAAGCACCAAAGTGAAGATATTCCCCACCGACCAGTGGAAGACCACCCCGCTAAAAACCGGCGAAGCAGGCCTCTTCACCGAAGAGGGGATTAAAAAAATGTACTACATTGGCGTAAAACAAACTACAACATGAGAACCCTGAACCGCTCTCTTTTCATATTCTTCCTTTCTTGTTTGTTTGCGAACGCCCTCACCGCCCAACGTGGCGGTGGCGGCATTAAATGGGCAAAGGAAGGCAATTCCTACTACGCCCTGGAAGCAAACGCGCTCGTCCGGTACGATCTGCCGGGCTTTCAACGTTCCGTCCTCGTGGAATCCGGCCAGTTGCCGCAAGGCGTCCAAAGCTTCGCCTTCACCGACGATGGGAAAAAGCTGCTCCTCTTCAACAATTCGAAAAAGGTATGGCGGCTCAACACCCGCGGCGACTACTGGGTAATGGACCTTTCGACCCATCAATCGAAACAACTGGGCCACGGCCGGCCGGCCTCCTCGCTCATGTTTGCCAAGATCTCTCCCGACGGAACAAAAGCCGCCTATACCAGCGAACATAATGTTTATGTGGAAGACCTGGCCACCGGCGCGATCAAACCCCTCACCACCGACGGGTCCTTCCGCCTGATCAACGGTACCTTCGACTGGGCCTACGAAGAGGAATTCAGCTGCCGCGACGGCTTCCGCTGGAGCCCCGACAGTAAAAACATCGCTTTCTGGCAGCTCGACGCCACCAAGGTGAAGAACTTCCTGATGATCAACAACACCGACTCCCTCTATCCCTTTACGGTACCCGTGGAATATCCCGTGGCCGGCGAAGATCCCTCGCCCTGCCGCGTCGGCATCGTCGACGTCGCATCCGGAAAAACGACCTGGATGAACCTTCCCGGCGATATCCGGCAACATTATATTCCCCGGATGGAATGGGCCGACAACGCTTCCGAGATCGTCCTCGAACAGCTGGACCGCAAACAGCAGGACGCAAAGGTCTTCCTTTGCAACGCCTCCACCGGCGCCGCCACACAAGTCTATGAAGAGACCGACAGCGCCTGGATCGACGTAAAACATCGCTACAGCGACGACCCCACCGGCTGGGAATGGATGAACGGCGGCAAGGAATTCCTCTGGGTCTCCGAAAAGGACGGCTGGCGTCATCTTTACCGCATCAGCCGCGATGGGAAAAAGGAAACCCTGCTGACAAAAGGGAACTACGATTTGATCAGCCTCAAAGCCATCGACGAGAAAGGCGGTTACGCATACTTTATGGCCTCGCCGGATAACGCGACGCAGCAATATCTCTATCGCATTCGCCTCGACGGCAAGGGAAACATGGAGCTCGTTTCTCCCGCCGCCCAGAAAGGCACCCATAACTATAGCATCTCGCCGACGGCCCTTTATGCGACCCACAACTTCTCCAATCATAATTATGAGTCGGTGTCCGAATGGGTAAGCCTCCCGAAACATACCACAATAAAAACCAACGAACAATCCGCCCGCCGCGGGAATGGCCGGCCTCAATACCCGGTCAAAATGTTCCAGCTGACCACCGACGATGGCGTCACCATGGACGGCTGGATGATCCTCCCGAAAGACTTCGACAGCACAAAAAAATATCCCGTCGTCTTCAACGTCTATACCGAACCCGCTTCCACGACCGTCAAGGACGTCGCCGGCGGCCAGGGCACGCGCCTCTATGCCGGGGATATCGCCGCCGATGGCTATATCCAGATGAGCCTCGACAACCGCGGCACACCCGCACCCAAGGGTCGCAACTGGCGCAAATGCATCTACCGCAAGATCGGCATCATCAATATCCACGACCAGGCGATGGCCGTCAAAAAGATCATCCAATGGCCCTTCGTCGATTCCAGCCGCATCGCCGTCTGGGGATGGAGCGGCGGCGGCTCGGCCACCCTCAACCTGATGTTCCAGCATCCCGAACTCTACAAGACCGGCATCTCCATCGCTCCCGTAGCCGACGAACTGCTCTACGACAACATCTACCAGGAACGCTATATGGGTCTTCCCCAGGAGAACCGCGAAGATTTTGTAAAAGGTTCCCCCCTCTACTATGCGAAAAACCTGCGGGGCAACCTGCTGATCGTCCATGGTACGGGTGACGACAACGTTCACTATAAAGGCACCGAAGAACTGATAAACGAACTGGTTAAGAACGATCGGAAATTCCAGATCATGGTCTATCCGAACCGGACCCATGCCATCAACGAAGGCCCCGGCACCAGCCTTCACTTGTCTCACTTATTTACCGACTATCTCCGGGAGCATTGCCCCGGCGGCGGCCGTTGATAAATGCGGCATAGCCCGCGCACCGGCGTCGGACCCATATCCGGCACGATCCGGATGGCTCGGAGCTATTCGGCCACCGCCACTGACTTAAAATAGCTCTCGACGTATTCGCTCGGCGATTTATGCGTCACACTCTTGAAGACCCTATTGAAATTCGTGATACTGTTAAACCCGCAATTGTAAGCAACCGTCGCTATCGAATCATAATTACCGTCGGTCAGCTTCTTGCAGGCTTCATTGATCCGCACCTCGTTGAGAAACGAAACAAACGTATGCAAAGTGTGCTTCTTAAAGTACCGGCAAAAAGCCTGCGGCGTCATATGCGCCTGCCTGGCGACATCCTCAAGGGTGATCGGCTTATCATACATCTGCATGATATAGTTATAGATCGCCCCGATGCGGATGCCCTCATGCTCGCTGTAGGCCGCGGGCTGGGAACAGGAAGACAGCGGCTCAAGCTCCTGGAACGTACTCAGCTGCTTCAGCAGTTCAATGAAATGGATCAGTTGATCGACACCCATGCTGCTCTGGATCTGAAGCATCTTCCTCGATATATCCATCGCATGCGTCGGCGGAACCTTGAAGCCGGTCTGCCGGTTCGCCAGAAAGGCCTTCAGGTTCTTGATCTCGGGAAGCTCGAAGAAGCCATCCAGCTGCCCTTTGACGTTAAAAAAGATATTGAGGGTATGAACCTTCTTCCGGCTCGACGGAGCAAAATAGGAAGGATCGCTCTTGAAGACGTGCGGGAGGTTGACCCCCAGCCAATAGATATCCCCTGCCCGGAACGCATACATGTTGTTCTCGGCGACAAGGGTACCCTCTCCCTGCTGGATCCAGGTCAGTTGGATCTCCTGGTGCCGGTGCAGGTGCGGGTAAAAGTGCGGAAGCTCATCCTTCTGTACGATGACGGTCTTGTCATGCGGCACAGGGATGGTGAATTGCAGTACTTTCATCGCTGTAGAGTTTTGGTGTGGATGGTTATCAAACAGTGTCCTTTGTGTGATGCTTTTATGAATTTACGCAATTTGCAGATATTATCATCGAATTATCAAAATCGGGTAAAACCTGGTTAAAATATGGTGAATTTAGGCTTATATTGGCAAAATTGCCAGTTTCATTAACCCTTATTTTTGTCCAATGAGAAAAAATGTGGTCGTCGTCGGCGGCGGTATCATCGGTTTGAGTTCTGCTTATTATCTTCAAAAAGCTGGTCATCAGGTTACAGTTCTGGATAAATCGGACTTCAGGGATAATTGTTCTTATGGGAATTGCGGCTACGTTTGCCCCAGCCATTTTATCCCCCTCGCAACACCCGGCATCATCCGCCAGGGATTGAAATGGATGCTGAATTCTCAAAGCCCCTTTTATGTTCAGCCCCGGCTCAGCCGTTCGCTCATCGACTGGGGAATGAAGTTCATGAAAAGCGCCACACCCGAGCATGTCGAACGCTCAGCCGCTCCCCTGAAGGACATTGCCGTTCTCAGCCAGTATGAATACGAGAATACCTGGCTCCCGACCCCACACTTCGAATTCGCCTATCAGCATAAAGGATTGCTGGAAATATTTCAGACGGAAGCCGCCGCCGAACATGCCCATCACACCGTCGAAAAGGCCCATCGACTGGGTCTGGATGTCGACCTCCTCGACGCCAAAAGCCTGCAGGAAAAAGAACCCCACACCCGCATCAACGGACTGGGCGCCATCTTCTTCAAATGTGACGCACACCTGTATCCCGATAAACTCATGAAAAGCCTCATCGGCCTCCTCCAGACATCGGGGGTCGAACTCCTTCCCCATGAAGAGGTCCGGCGTTTCGAGACCACCGGCGGCGCCGTGAAACGTCTGGTTACCCCGCTCCATACTTTTGAAGCCGATGCCGTGGTCATCGCCACCGGCTCCTGGAGCCGCGAGATCGCCGCCCTGCTGGACACCCACGTTCCGCTGGTGCCCGGTCGCGGCTACTCGGTGACCCTCGAAGACTCCCCCTGGCGCGTAAACTATCCGGCCATCCTCGTCGAAGGCCGCGCCGCCATAACACCCATGGACGGTAACAAGATCCGCTTCGGCGGGACCATGGAGATCACCAGCACGAATACCCCTCCCCGCTACAACCGGGTACAGGGCATTCTCAATGCAGTGAAACGTTTCTTCCCCGATTTTGACGTCCCCATGCCGCCCCGCGAAAAAGTGTGGTATGGCTATCGCCCCTGTTCGGCAGACGGCCTGCCCTACATCGGCCGGATAAAAAAATACAACAACGTAGTGATAGCGACTGGCCACTCGATGCTGGGTCTAAGCCTGGGTGCAGGCACCGGAAAACTGGTAAGCGAGATCGTGGACGAACAACCCACCAGCATCGATCTGACTCCCTTCGCAGTAGAGCGATTTGACTAAGATCAAAAAACCAACATAACATGCTTCGAAAATTCCTGCTCCTGCAGGTAGGGCTCCTTTTTGCCCTGCTTGTCGCCAACGCACAAACCACGCCTTATCAGCCGTCTCGCACCGAGATCATGGCCCGCTATCACAAAGCCCGCCACCTCGACAGCATCGCCACCCGCTCCATCTTCAAATCCACCATCCGCCCGCACTGGTCCGCCGACGGCGCCAGCTTCTGGTACCGGAACATTTTAAAGGACAGCGTAAAAGAATATATCTCCGTCGACATGATCCACGGCACCCGCAAAAAGCTGGACGCCGAACCAACCGACACCGCTACCCGCTTCACCCGCTTCAAACCCTACACCGGCCGCCGCTGGGCATCGTTCTCAACCGACTCCCTCTCCCCGGATAAACAATTTGTCGCCTATATCCAGGACGGCAACGTCTTCATCCGGCCCGCAAACGGAACCCGCCAGAATGCAACGCCCTATACCGCCAACGGCGACACCGCAAAACCCTATGGTCACCTCGCCTGGTCCCCGGACAGCAAATATGTCGTCGGCTATCACGTCCACCCCATCCGCGACTCCGCCGTCTACTACGTCCTCTCCTCCGTCGCCGGCACCACCCGCGGTCAGCTCCGCCAGCGCCCATATAAACAACCCGGCGACCCCTTCACCACCTACGAGATGTTCCTCTTCCGCATCGAAGGACACAAGACCCAAAAGGTCAACACGCCCATCCTCGACTTCTTCGGCGCACCCGAACTGCACTGGCGCCATGGCGATAACCGTTACTTCACCTTCGAACGGGTAGAACGCGGCCACCAACGCTTTCGCATCATCGAGGTCGACGCCGCGACGGCCGAAACCCGCACCGTCTATGACGAAAAGACAAATACCTTCATATACGAATCCCGCCTCTTTACGGACTATCTGCCAGCAACGAACGAAATGCTCATCACCTCCGAAAAAGACGGCTGGCAGCACCTCTATCTGTTCGATGCCACCACCGGCGCCCAGAAGCAGGAGATCACCCGCGGCCATTACGTCGTGCACACGATTGACAGCGTCGACGCGAAAAAACGCGAGATCTGGTTCTCAGCCTGCGGCATGAACCCCGATGAGGATCCCTACTATATTCATTATTATCGCATCGGGTTCGACGGCCAGCATCTGGTCAACCTCACCCCCGAAAAAGCAAATCACATCCTTACCTTCTCTCCCGACCGGAAGTTCTATCTCGACGCACGCTCGGAGATCAATGTTCCCACCATCATCGAGCTGCACCGCACGGCTGATGGAAAGATGATCCTCCCGCTGGAAACGGCCGATGCCTCCCAATACCTCGCCGCCGGCCTCCACTTCCCCGAGCCCTTCCACGCAAAAGGCCGGGATGGCGTGACCGATATCTGGGGGATCATCGTCCGCCCCGCCGACTTCGATCCGTCAAAAAAATATCCCGTCGTCGAGAACATCTACGCCGGTCCGCAGGACGCCTTTGTACCAAAGGATTTCACCGGCCGCTACGCAGAGATGCAAAGCATCGCACAGCTGGGCTTCATCGTCGTCCAGATCGACGGCATGGGCACCGCCAATCGCTCGAAGGCTTTTCATGACGTCTGCTGGAAGAATCTCGCCGACGCCGGCTTCCCCGATCGGATACTGTGGATAAAGGCCCTGGCCGCAAAATATTCCTATGTGGACACGGCCCGCGTGGGCCTCTACGGTACCTCCGCCGGCGGCCAGAACTCCCTGGGCGGCCTACTCTTCCACAGCGAGTTCTACAAAGCCGCCGTTTCCTCCTGCGGCTGCCATGATAACCGCATCGACAAACAATGGTGGAACGAACAATGGATGGGCTACCCCGTTGGAAAACACTATGATGAACAGTCCAACGTCACAAACGCCTGGCGGCTCCGCGGCTCCCTCCTGCTGATGGTTGGCGAGGCCGACAACAACGTCCCGCCCGAATCCACCTACCGCGTGGCCGACGCACTGATAAAGGCAGGCAAGGCCTTCGAATTCCTTCCCCTGCCTGGGTTTGACCACACCGACGGCGGCCCCTACGGCCGCATCCAACGGCGGGATTTCTTTGTCAGACACCTGCTGGGCGTCGAGCCGCCACACCGGAACGGACCGGAAGCCAATCTGTAAGTGGTTAAAATTCGCGCAGGATTGATTAAAAACGAACATATAAACCAACCCTCTAATAAATACATTTGAAAAAACATCTTATGCCTATAGTTTGGAAAGGCGTCATGCCCGCGCTAACAACGAAATTCACTGCAAAGGACGAACTGGATCTGAAACTCTTCGACAAGAATCTCAAATTCCAGTTGGCCTCCGGTGTCGATGGGATCATCCTTGGCGGTAGCCTCGGTGAAGCCAGCGTTCTCACTACCGAAGAAAAAGAACGGCTCGTAAAATTCGCCGTCGAATCCGTCGCCGGCAAAGTGCCCGTCATCCTTAACATCGCCGAAGGCTCCACCCGCGACGCCCTTCAACAGGCCGCCTACGCAAAAGCTTGGGGTGCACAGGGATTGATGATCCTTCCCCCGATGCGCTATTCGGCCGATCATCGCGAGACCGTCACCTACTTCAAAGCCGTCGCGGATTCCTCCGACCTCCCGATCATGATCTACAACAACCCCGTCGATTATAAAACGGAGGTCACCCTGGACATGTTCGACGAACTGATCGAATGCGCGAATATCCAGGCCGTAAAAGAGTCGACCCGCGATATCTCTAACGTTACGCGGATGATCAACCGGTTTGGCGATCGCATCAAGATCCTCTGCGGAGTCGATACCCTCGCAATGGAAGAGCTGCTCATGGGCGCCGACGGCTGGGTAGCCGGGCTGGTCTGTGCCTTCCCCGCCGAGACCGTCGCCATATACCGCCTCGTAAAAGCCGGGCGCATCGAAGAAGCAATGGCCATCTATCGCTGGTTCCTGCCCGTGCTGGAACTGGACATCCATAGCAAACTGGTCCAATATATAAAACTCGCCGAGGTGCAAACCGGCATCGGCAGCGAATATGTCCGGGCCCCCCGTCTCGCCCTCGAAGGCAAAGAAAGAGAAAGGATCCTGAATGTGATCGGTCAATGCGTGGCCATCCGCCCCGCCTTACCCGACTATCTCTCCATCCGGCTCGAAAATACCTTCGCCTGATGCCCGGAGACTCGTCTTTTAAACAATCGCTTGGCCTCCTCGACGCCACCATGATCGTCGTCGGCTCGATGATCGGCAGCGGTATCTTCATCGTGAGCGCGGATATCACCCGAAACGTGGGTTCTGCCGGCTGGCTCATTCTGATCTGGGCCATCACCGGCCTGCTGACCCTCATCGCCGCTCTCAGCTATGGAGAATTGAGCGGCATGTTCCCAAGAGCCGGCGGACAATACGTCTACCTCAAGGAAGCCTTTAACCCGCTGGTCGGTTTCCTCTTTGGCTGGGCCTTCTTCGCCGTCATCCAGGCCGGGTCCATCGCGGCGGTAGCGGTTGCCTTCGCAAAGTTCACCGCCTTCATCTTCCCCAGCCTCGGCGAACAGCATGTCCTGTTCGATCTCGGGTTTGTTCGCATCACCGCGGCACAGCTGCTCGCGATAGCCCTGATCGTTACGCTCACCTATATCAATACGCTGGGCGTAAAAGAAGGGAAGTTCATCCAGACCGTCTTTACCCTGGCCAAGATCATCGCCCTCGCCGGACTCGTGATCTTCGGCTTCATCCTCGCAGCCAGCAAGGGCATCGCCCACGCTAACTGGAATACCGGCTTCGTCCTGGGCCACCGTGAAGGCGACAACATCGTCCCCTATCTCGGCCTGGCAGGACTCGGCGCCATCGCCAGCAGCATGGTCGGCAGTCTCTTCAGCAGCGATTCATGGAACAACGTCACGTTCATCGCCGGTGAGATCAAACGGCCACAACGCAATATCGGGCTCAGCCTCTTCCTGGGCACCCTGATCGTCACGGCCATCTACGTCTCCACTAACCTGATGTACGTCAACGTCCTCTCCCTGCACGATATCGCCAACGCCGAAAACGATCGGGTAGGGGTCACCGCCTCCCTCCGCATCTTCGGCGCCAGCGGAACCATCGTCATGGCCATCCTGCTGATGGTCTCCACCTTCGGCTGCGACAACGGTCTCATTCTCTCCGGCGCCAGAGTATACTATACGATGGCCAGGGACGGCCTCTTCTTCAAGCGCGTCGGCATGCTCAACCGCAACGCCGTTCCCGGCCGCGGCCTCTGGATGCAATGTATCTGGGCATCCGTGTTATGCCTTAGCGGAAAATACAACGAACTGCTCTCATACGTCATCTTTGTCGTTCTTATCTTCTATATTCTCACGATTCTCGGTATCTTCCGGTTGAGAAAGACAAGACCCGACCTGCCCCGCCCTTATAAGGCGATCGGCTATCCCGTACTGCCGGTCATCTATATCCTGCTGGCAGGCACCATCTGTATCCTGTTGTTTATCTACATCCCGAAATTCACCTGGCCAGGTCTCGGTATCGTCCTTCTCGGTATACCTAT
>NZ_DASYCH010000096.1:0-33845 GCF_036500295.1 Puia sp.
TCAGGATCGCCGTGGTATTTAACGCCCGATCCCATTTGTACAGATCTTCGACGGTGGAGTACAGCGCGCCGGCGGAGAAAGAAGCCGTTGAATCGACGATGGGTGCGGGCTGCAGATCGTTGCCCAGCCGGGAATAGCCCACTGCTTTGTACGGACTGCTGAGATGGGTGAAGTCGAATCCGCTGCTGGTCATCTTCAACGGCGTGAGTATCCTCTCCCTGACGACTTGCGGGTAGGGTTTTCCGGTCACCTTCTCGATGATATACCCAAGCAGTACATAGTTGGAGTTGCTGTACTCATATTTCGAGCCGGGTGCAAAGCCGAGCGGCTTATCCTTGAAAAGGGCCAGCATTTCCTCGTGCGAATGAGGGAGGGTGGCCTGATTCTTCATGAAAGCGGCATTCTGTGTATAGTTGTAGATGCCGGAGGTATGGGTCAGGAGGTTTTCCAACGTGACAGAATCGGCGAACGGCAAGCCGGGAAAGTATTTCGAGAGCTTATCTTTTACCGAGAGTTTTTTCTCCTGTTGCAGTTGCATGATCACCGCCGAGGTAAATTGCTTGGTCAGAGAGCCGATCTGGAAGATCGTGCGACCCTCATTCTTCTTCTTTGCCGCGGCATCCTGGTAGCCATAGCCCTCTTCCAACAGAATAGTGCCTTTTTGGGCGACCAGCACGGCGCCATTGACTCTTTCCGCGCGGACATAGGCGTCGACCAGTGCGTGCGCTTTTTCGACGCTGAATTGGGCGTTGGTTTGCAGAGAGAGAAGGAGAATGGTGGCGAGCAGGCAACCGGGTAGTTTTGGGTTATTCATGGCTTTGCTTATTCCTGCTAAATGTAAGCATAAGTTGCAGAACGGCTGTGGCAAAAATGAAGAGGGCAGCCACAAGTGCGGTGATATGTACGCCATGAAGAAAGGTACTACGCGCAAAGTCAAGCAGCGCAGGATCCTGCCGGTGCTGAGCCTCCTGGATCGCGGCGCCGATCGTGCTCCGGGCAGCAGCCGAAGCCTGATGTGCCGTCATCGCCTGCCGGTATACCGCAGTGCCGATGCTGCCGAGTGCCGCGACCCCAAACGATCCGCCAAAGCCGGTGCTGGTCTCCGAGAGGCCGGCCGCGGCTCCCGCTTTTTCGGGTGGCGCCGAGGCGACGACGAGGTCGATGCCGAGGGTGACCGTGAGTCCGCAGCCGCCGGAGAGGAAGAAGCTGGTTATCGCGAGAAGTCCGAGCGAGGTAGGGGTTAGAAAACAGAGCCCGGCAATACCCGCCGACATGACGAGCAGGCCGATGGCGATCATCCGGTCGCGGCTGATGTAGCGGACGGCCACGGGAGCCAGCATACAGAGCAGGACACTACCTGCCGCACCGGGTAACATCCATAAACCCGCCGAAAAGGAATTGACCCCGGCGACGGATTGCAGGTACTGACCGATAAACAGAAAAACCCCCGACCAACTGAACAGCGCGACAAACAGCGCCGCGATCGCCGCGTTGAAACGCGCATCCGAGAAGAGCTCCAGCTGGATGAGCGGGTTGTCGATCCGCCGCTGCCGGCGTACAAACTGCCAGGCCAGCAGGCCACCCGTCAACAGACAAAACACCGGCACCAGCGGCGAACCGGATTGCGCCAGCTGCTTGCCGCCATACACGATCGGAAGAATGGCCCCCATGAGGAGGATCGCGCTGATGCCGTCGATCGGTTTGGCGTTGCGCTGCCTGAATTCCGGCAGCAGGAAGGGCGCGAAGCCGAGCAGCAGAAGGATCAGCGGAACGGGCATCAGGAACACCGATGGCCAGCCGAAACGATCGAGAAGAAGTCCGCCGAAGATCGGGCCCAGCATCGTCCCCGCGGAGAAGCAGGTCGTATAGAGACCCATCGCAAACGTACGCTGCCGGGCATCGTGAAACAGATTGCGGATCAGCGACAACACGGTGGGCAACAGACTGGCGCCGGCAATGCCCATGATCCCGCGGGCCACGATGAGGCCGATTGCCGAGGTGGAAAAAGCCGCGAGGACCGAGGCCAGGGTAAACGCCGTGGCGCCCGTGAGCAGCAGCTTCCGAAGCCCGATGCGGTCGCCAAGCGAACCCATGACGATCAAAAGACCCGCTTCCAGAAACCCGAAGATATCGGTGATCCATAGCAGTTCGGTGGGTCCTGGCCGGAGTGCGGCGCTTAGCACCGGCAAGGCAAGATAGGTGACCGTCATGTCCATCGAGACGATGAGCGTGGGAAGTACCAGCAGCAGGAGGCCCAGCCATTCGCGGCGGCCCGCTTTGTCCGAAACAGGGATTGGAGCCTGGGTTATCATCCAACAAATCTATCGGCCTTCAGCCGATAAAAAAAGGTGGGTTTGCGGCAGAATATGGGGATATTCCGACAACGCCGATCGTCGTTACTCTTGTTTATGCTTGGTAGGCGTTTAATTTTCGCTCTTCTTACTTTTTTTTGGCGGCGACCCAAGGTTTGCGGTCAGTCTGTCAAAGTCGCTCTCAAAGAATCGGTCCTGCATGATCCTGTATTGTTCATACTGTTCCTCCGCGAGTCGTTTCGCTATCTCATGACTGATACTGCCGGAATTTTTCAGCGTGTTGTAGTCGTTGAATAGTAAAAAAGCATCGAGCTTTTGAGCCCACTCGGCCATGCTCATGGGAATATTTCGACGGGCCTGGTTCTCCGCATAATCGAGGTACATGGTCACTACCCTATTTAGTTCGGCAATTTCTTTTTCTTCGAGGTAGTTCTTGGCTACAGTCACGTCGGACTTCAGAATTTTTCCATCCGGAGCATTCTTCCAGGTGGTCAAACCCATATTCGGCTTAGTGACATAATCCTTGCCGAAATTTGCACCTTGCTTCAGTCGGTTATTGTCTAATACAAAGCCTTTTATTATGAATTCTCGCAACGTTTTTGTCGCCCAGATGCGAAAACGAGTGGCCTCCTTGCTGTTTACCCTGTAGCCAACGGCGATGATGGCATCGAGATTGTAGAATGCCACTTCACGTTCTACTTTGCGTTGGCCTTCTGTCTGAACTATTCGAAAATTTCGAATAGTTGACTTTTCATTGAGTTCCAGCGAATTAAAGATTTCTTTAAGGTGATAGTTTATGGTATTGACCTCAACATTAAACAACCCCGCCATCTTTTTCTGCGATAGCCAAAATGTTTCCTCTTCAAAGAGGACCTCGATCGTCGCCTTCTCTTCTGGCACGACATAAAACAGGATCTCGAATTTTTCCATTTTACTTTTCTCTCGTTGCCAAAGGTAAGGTTAGTTTCCTTCCTAACGTGTCTGGTGCTGGCTCCCGCGGACTTTTGCCGATTGACCGCAGACTTTTCGGGGTTACCCTCATCGGCCAAAATAGGCGGAAACGCCGGACTAGTTTTGGAAGATGAAAAAGATAATCGCTGTTGTTACAACCCTGTTTCTCATCGGCCGCATCCTTGCGCAGCCTCCGGGTGGCGGCCCTCCCGGCGCCGGCCGTCCGGGTGGAATGCCGGGGGTAACGGGTGGGGGCCCTAATTCGGGGCACCTGTTTGGGAAACTGGTCGACTCCTCGGGGAAGGGTATCGGCCGCGCCAGTGTGCTGATATTGAAAGTATCGACAGACGCCGCGGGCAAACGCAAAGAGATGCTCGCAAAAGGTCTGACGACGCAGGGCAACGGCGATTTTTCGGCGGAAGACCTTCCTGTAGACGTCGCATTAAAGGTGAAGGCTTCGGCGGTAGGCTATACCGAGCTCACCCGGGAGATCACCCTCCGGCCACCCGGCACGGAAAAAGATCTGGGCAGCCTGCCGATGTCCCCCAAGGCAAAGGAGCTCGAGCAGGTGGTGGTCACCGCCTCCAAGCCGGCGATGACCGTCGACATGGACAAGAAGGTGTTCAACGTCTCCAAAGACATCGTCAGCGCCGGAGGTACCGGTCTTGACGTCCTGAGGAACGTCCCCAGTATCAATGTCGATATCGACGGGAATATCAGCCTCCGCGGCAGCTCGCCGCAAATCATGGTAGACGGCAAGCCGACGACACTGACGCTCGACGAGATCCCCTCCGATGCGATCGAAAGCGTGGAAGTCATCACCAACCCCTCCGCGAAATATGACGCCTCGGGCGGCGGCGCGGGCATCCTGAATATCGTCCTGAAAAAGAACCGTAAGACGGGCTATAATGGAAGCATCCGGGGCGGCGCAGACAGCTATGGCGGGGTCAACGGCGGCGCCGGCCTCAACGCCCGGGAGAATAAGATCAACCTCTCCGCCGACATCAACACCCGCACCATGCGCGACCACTCCACGGGTACCATCGACCGAACCGATTACACCACCACCCCCGCCACCTATCTCAACGAGCACCAATTGGATACCAACCGCGGTAGCATGTATTTCGGTCGCCTCGGTGTCGACTACTTCGTTACCAACAAGACGACCCTCTCCCTCACCGGTTTCATGATGCACCACAGTATGACGAGCACATCGAATCTCGCGATGAGCACCGACAGTCTCTACAGCAGCGGGAAGATCAACCAATATAGCTCGGAGGAGATCGTCGGGGCGCGTGAGTTCAACGGTAGGGGCGGAACATTTGGATTCAAACAGCTGTTTGCAAAGGAAAAAGAAGAATGGACGGCGGATGCCAGCTATTTCTCGGGCAACGCGACCAACAACTCCCTGTATACGACAAACTATTATCTCGCCGGTAACCCGACGACCCTCTCGAGCTCCCAGCTGCAAAATATCGCCGGCGGCGGCAACGACCACAACATCATTCTGCAGACCGATCTTTCCGATCCGCTGACACCCCATACCACGCTGGAAACCGGGCTGCGCGCCGCTTTGCAAAGCCGGCTAAATATCAACAACAACTATAATTTCGATAGCGATTCCGGCGCGTATTTGCTCATGCCCTCCGCGGCCAGCAACTACCGGAGCCGCAGCAACGTCTACGCGGCTTACGCGACCCTGGCGAGCAGCATCGGCAATTTCAGCTACAAGGCCGGATTGCGGGTGGAGAGTTCGAATTACAATGGCACGCTGCTGAATTCGGGTCAGCATTTCAGCAATCAATATCCGCTGAGTCTTTTTCCCTCGCTGTTCCTCGGCGAGAAACTCGGCGACGGCCAGGAGCTGCAGCTGAGTTATACCCGCCGGATCAACCGGCCCAATTTTTTCCAGCTGGTGCCGTATACGGATTCTTCGAACAAGCTGAACATCACCCGGGGTAACCCGGACCTGGTTCCGGAGTATACGCAGTCGTTGGAGCTTTCCTATCTCAAGAGCTGGCGGACGAACACCACGCTGTTGGCATCCGTCTATTATAAACATACCGATCATTTGATCACCGGCTATATCGAAACGGATAGCACCGGCGGGACGAATACGCTGGTCAATACCTATATAAACGCGGAGAGCAGCTATTCGATGGGCGGGGAATTGACGGCGCAGCTGCCGCTGACCAAATGGTGGGACCTCTCCTCGAATATCAACGTATATCATTCGAAGATCAATGTGGCCGCTGCCGATGCACTGGCGCAGCAGGCGTTGTGGAGCTGGTTTGGGAAGCTGAATACGAGTTTCCGTCTGCCATCCAGCTGGAGCGTTCAGGTGTCGGGGATGTATCAGTCGAAGAGCAACCTGCCGGTGAACAGCAACAGCAATCAACCCGGTCCGCCGAATATGATGAACCAAAGCGCCTCTCAGGGATATATCAGGCCTTTCTACGAGGCCGATGTCGCGGTGAAGAAGACGCTGCTCAATAATAAGTTGTCCCTGATGTTGAGCTTTAACGATATCTTCCGCAGCCGCAAGCAGGATCAGGTGACCTATAGCAGCCTGCTGACCCAGGAGTATACCCGGCTTCGGAACCCGCAACTGCTTCGGCTGAATATCACTTATAATTTCGGGAAGATCGACGCCAGCTTGTTCAAACGGAAGAACAACAATGTCCAGACGGAAGAACAATAAAGAATTATATTTAAAGTATGAAACCAGGTTGGTATAAGCGCCGGGTAATGACGGTGCTGGCGCATGTGGGCGTCTGGGCGGTGGCGCTGTCGCTGCCCTTTTTGCTGGACACTCATCGCGGGATGGGGCATCGCAGGGTCCGGGACGCATTGGATCAACGGTTCTTCCTGCTCAATTTTTTAAGCAATTTGCTTTGGGTCGGGCCGTTCTATCTCAACGCCTACCTACTCCTGCCGAAACTCTTCTACCGGCGCCGGTATGGGCTCTACGCGGCCTGTCTGCTGCTGAGCTTTGCCGTGGTGCTGCTGATCCACTGGCAGTTGTTCGAGTGGATCATCGCGCAGTCCTGGTTTAGCTTTGTGGGGGCGATCGGCTTCCTGTTACCGGCCTTTATATTGACGGTGACGATCAGTACGACGATGCGGGTGGTGAGTGACAAGTTGCAGGCGGACCGGTTGACACAACAGCGGCAAGCGGAGAATCTGAAGACCGAGCTTAGCTTTTTGCGAAGCCAGATAAACCCGCACTTTATCTTTAATATCCTGAATAATCTTGTCGCGTTGGAGCAGATGAAGTCCCCGGAGCTGGGACCTACGATCCTGAAGCTCTCCGGCCTCATGCAGTACATGCTGTATGACACCGATGAAGAACGTGTGACCCTCGCCCGCGAAGTGGAGTATCTGCAGAGTTATATCGATCTTCAACGGCAGCGGTTTGGGCAGAAGGTGCCCATCACGGTGTCGCTGGAGGCGCCTGCGGGTAACTACGAGATAGAACCGATGTTGCTGATCCCCTTTGTGGAGAACGCCTTCAAACACGGCGTGGGACTGATCGAGAATCCGGGGATCGAGATCCTGCTGCGGGTGAAGGATAAGGTGTTGTTCTTTGCCGTGAGGAACCGGTATAACCCGGCTTCGCAGGAGACAAAGGACAAGGGGTCGGGGATCGGGCTGGGCAATGTGAAGCGAAGGTTGAAGTTGCTCTATGCTTCGCAGCATCGATTGCTGCTGAGCCAGAGCGAGGGTTGGTTTTTGGTTTCACTCGAATTAAATCTACACTGATGCTTCGATGTATTGCGGTGGATGACGAGCCGTTGGCGTTGCA
Source organism: Puia sp. (assembly GCF_036500295.1). NCBI lineage: Bacteria > Pseudomonadati > Bacteroidota > Chitinophagia > Chitinophagales > Chitinophagaceae > Puia > Puia sp. The sequence continues at coordinate 7,069 of NZ_DASYCH010000096.1, forward strand.
CCTGCTGACGGATTATATCGGCAAGGTTCCCTTTCTGGAGCTGGTGGCTTCCTGTGAGGATGCGATCGAGGCGGCGCGGGTGTTACAGGAGAAAGAGGTGGACCTCGTGTTTTCGGATATCCAGATGCCGGGACTGACGGGGCTGCAGTTTATCCAGAGTCTCGCGAAGCGGCCGATGTTCATCCTGGTGACGGCCTATAAGAAGTTTGCGCCGGAGGGTTTTGATCTGGAGGTAGTGGACTATCTGATCAAGCCCGTGGGGTTGGACCGGTTTATGAAGGCCTGCTATAAGGCGCAGGAGTTGTATCAGTTGAGAACGGGAGCCGCACAGACCTCGCCGGCCGCCGGCCCCGGGGCGCAAACCCCCGACTATCTATTTGTCAACGCCGATTATAGTCTCGTGAAAGTGCTTTTCGCCGATATCATCCGCATCGAGGGGACGGGCGGGGATTATGTAAAGTTCTATCTGCGCAGCAGCCCGAAGCCGCTGATGGTGCGCATGAGTGCGAAGGCGTTGGAAGCGGAGCTGCCCGGGGATAAGTTCCTGCGGATCCATAAATCGTATATTGTCGCCATCAGCAGCGTCACGGCGGTGCGAAAGAATAGTGTGTTTATCGGGGAGCTGGAGCTGCCGGTGGGGGAGACGTATCGGGAGGTGCTTAGGCAGTTGACACGCAAAGAGTTATGAGCTGGATGTGGAGCATAATGATTTGTCTGGTATAATTGACAAAAACTACGGTTTTTGTTTTTTGTACGGTATGATGGACAAAAAAACCGTCTCTCTCGGGAGACGGTTCTCAAGTCAAAGGTCCGGGTAAGGTCATCGAGATTCAAGCGATCAAAAATAGGCAGGCATGGCTATGGATATTCAGGGCGACATCATGGTTCGGAGTGGTTGTTGTGGGAAGCCTTGCTTTTCGGAGCGCGGGCTTCCAGTTGGGCCTTTACCAGCTGCATGATCTCGTCGAAGGTGAGATGACACAGTCTGGCGATGATGAGCAGTTCTTCGACAGTGAATTTTTCCGCGCGATGGATGAGATAGTCGAAGCGCGGACCGCGTTTCCCCAGGTCCCTGGCGACGACGGTCTTTTTCTGATACTGGAAAATGTCCTGGAACAGTTGGATCTTCCCTTCGTTCAGCATAGGTTTAATGATCTCATACCGCTTATCCGGCTGTAGCATACCCAAAGAAAGGATTTATCGGCGCCGGATGGCAGGATTTGCAATCTTTTCACTTTTTATGGGACAAACATTCACTTACTTAGTGCGATTCGGCACTTTGCAGTCACCAATTATTCATTTTTAGCGCTCCGTTTTGTCTCTTTTTGGCGGACGACCCGGGTCTTTCTTTCCGCCCCGACTATCCGCGCCCCTGCTCATGCCGTCGCCATTTCTTTCAACGCGGCCACGAAGCTGTCGAGTTCGGAAGGCAGGGTGAAAATATTCGGCGTGATGCGGCAACCCTGGACGCCGGCATCGGGCATATCGATGGCGACGGTATATATTTTATACTGATGGAGCAGCCGCGCGGCCAGGTCGCCCGGCATAATGCCTTTGATGCCCACATTCGCGATGGCGCAGGTGCGGCCGGGTTCGGCGGGGGTGTTGAGGATGACATTGGGCATAGGACGGACCTGCCCGGTCCAGTATTGTTGCAGATAGCGCAGCCGCGCTTCCTTTCGCTCGGGACCGAGCGTCGTGTAGTAGTCGATGGCGTCGTTGATCGCCAGATCGGTGTGAACGGGTAACGTCCCCGTGTGATTCAGTCTCGCGATACCCTCTGCGCCATCGGCCTCCGCCAGCAAAGGCCAGATCTTATTCGTCAGCTCCTTTCTTACATAAAGAATACCCGCACCCAGCGGAACGCTAAGCCATTTGTGCAGGCTCGCGCCATAATAGTCGCAGCCCAATCCGGGGATCGAGTGGCGGATATGCGCGAAGCTATGCGCCCCGTCGACCATCACCTCGACACCATGAGCGTGGGCCATGTCGGCGATCTTGCGCACGGGCAGGATCTGGCCGGTGACGTTGACCATATGGCTGACCATCAGCAGGCGCGTGCGTGGCGTGATGGCTTTCTCATACAGGGTTACCAGTTCTTCATCACCGGCGGGGTGGTTGGGCAGCGAGACCGTTCGGCAGACGACGCCATGCCGATGACTCACCTGGCGGAACATCTGTAACATCGCGCCATAGTCTTGTAGTGCTATAATCGCTTCGTCGCCCGATGCCCAGGGATATCCGGCGATGATCATATCGAGAGATTCGGTGGTGTTGCGGGTGATAACCAGTTCCCCGGGTGAGCAGCCGGCGATCATGGCGAGCCGGGCGGCGACAGCCTGCTTTCTTTCATACTGAACGGTGCGCATATAATACGCGCCTTCATAGTTGACCTCGCGCACATGGCGGATAAAGGCTTCCAGCGTTTGCTCGGGGAGGATATTGTAATAGCCGTTCTCGAGATTGATATAGTCCGGCTTCAGCCGGTAGCCCGAGCGGATGCCGGCCCAGAAATCCTCGTCTGCGGCAAGTGCGGCGCCGGGGGGAAGACCCGTAGGAGCATCGGCGGCCGACGAGCGGGACTCGTGACGCGCGATCCATTCGGCCATCGCCGAGAGCGGCTGGCTCCCGGCGGAGAGCGTGAAAGGGAGACTCGAGCCGGCGACGGCCAGGCCTTTTATAAAAGTCCTTTTATCCATAACGATCTTTTTCGGGGGTTGTTATAAAGATACGATTTCGACACAGTTATTGAAGAATCGACACACTTATCAAAAATTTCCGCTTATTTATCCGTGATGCGCATAAATAGGTGGTTGCACCTATTGCAGATTTATTTAAAATGTTGTCACTTTAAATAATCGACGAATGTACCGGTATAGTGTAGTCGAAATTCCGTTCCCCCCTTTTTACTGACTGAAAAAACACCTGGCCTATAAACCTTGCCCATATGCCACACCAAAACGCATGCCTATCCGCATGCCTGCTGCTTAACCTATGCCTCTTCTTTCACCCGGCACACGCTCAGGTCGCCGCAGACAAGCCAACGGCTTTGTCACCCGAAAAGACCGCTCCCTTGTCCTCTGCGAAGCCCACCGCTTTGTCCTCGAAGTATGCGGCGACCGTCGACGGGAAGATCTCCAAATTCGATCAACAGACCGAAACCTACACACGCCATACGCTGGATCGGATGATCCAAACGGAAAAGCGTATGCAGGCAAAACTGTCGGCTATCGACGCCCCGCAAGCCGATCGGCTGTTCGGTTATGCAATCGATTCACTTCAGCGAATGAAGGCAGGACTGCCCGCTGCCGCGGCAAAAGCAGGCCGGCTGATCAACGGAAGTTATTTCGCTTACGCCGACACCCTCCGGCAGACCCTGGCCTTTCTGCAAAGATCGACAGGCCAGGTAGACGCACTGGAAGGGCGGTTGAATCAGATCTCCACGATACAGAATTTTGTCCAGCAACGGATGCAGGTGCTCAACAGCGTCGCGGCGAAATATTCGCAATGCCTCGGCAACCTGCAACAACTTAATAAAACGGCGTTTTACTACTCGGCGCAAATGGCGCAATACCGGCTAATGTTGAAGAACCCTGCTACCATCGAAAGAAAGATGCTCGATCTCGTAGAGCAGTCTCCGGCTTTTCAAGATCTGATGCAAAACAAAGGCCGGCTGGCGGGGCTCTTCGCTCCCCGGTCGGTCTTTTCGAGCCTGCCGCTCACCGGTGCAGCCACCCCGGCCAGCGAACTGGCAAGCAGGGCCACCATGCAGCAATACATCAAAAAGAATATGCCGCTGATGAGCGATACCGCCGACCCGCTGTCGCAGCTGCAACCCAAATTCACCGCGGCCGGCAATCAGCTGCACGCGTCCGGCAGCGCGTCCGCATTTACTCCCAATACCCAACACACCAGATCCTTTGGTCAACGGATCGTCTGGGGCCTCGATCTGCAATTCGGCAAGGCGGTAAGCTATCTCCCGACAACCGCCAATATCGGCGTAACCGCGGGCTATCGGCTCAACGATCGCTTCACCGCCGGCATCGGCATCGACTACCTCATGGGAATGGGAACGGGCTGGAAGGATATCCACCTCTCCCACCAGGGCGTCGGCCTGCGCAGCTTTGCGAAATGGGAGATCAAAAAAGGCTGGAATATCCAGGGCGGCGCCGAATCCAACTACCTGACGGCCTTCAACAGCATCTCCCAGCTTCGGGCGCTGCCCAACTGGCAGACCTCGGCGTTGCTGGGGATCAGCAAACAATACCGGGTGAGCCGAAAGATAAGCGGCAACTTCCAGGTCTTGTATGATTTCCTTTACCGGCAACATCTGCCCAACACCCAACCCATCCTTTTCCGGCTGGGCTACGATCTCAAATAATTTTTTCAAAACAGTTGTTTCTACTATGAGAAAGGTATTTCTTTTTTCCTGCCTGGCGTTGTCCGCGCTTTGCGCAGCCGCACAGGTCAACATCCCGACCGGGAGCGCCATAGTCAATATTCCCATCCAAAGCTGGCAAGACACCAAGAGCCGCTTGAGTGCAAACATTGAGCTGCAGTACAGTTCGAAAAGCGGACTGAAGACCGACGAGATGGCCTCCAATGTCGGCCAGGGCTGGAACCTTACCGCCAGCGGGATCGTCGTCCGGATGCAGGTCGGGCAACCCGATGATCAGAAACCGAAAGACGGGCTTTACACCGATGTCACCAAGTATCCACCGGGATATCTGTATAACTCGGCGCCCATCTCCAGCGGGTGTCCCACGGCATTGCATAACTATCCCATCTTCGGTTCATCCAACGTCGTGTACAAGAACGATAATGTGACGGACGCCGATCGCGAGCAGGACTTTTTTGTATTCAGCTTCAACGGTCGAAACGGCGTCATGGTGCTGGGAAAGAGAGGCTCCGATCCAAATAATCCCAGCGGCGGAAGGGCGGTCTTCCTCGGTGATGTGAAGCTGAAGGCCACCTATGATATCGACGAAACCGCAGCAGCGACGCAACATTTACGAACGACGGTCAGCGCCTTTCATATCCAGGACGAGAACGGGCTGATCTATACCTTCCGGGATAAGGGACTGACCCGTATCCTGAAGACCCATTCGGCTTCGATGTCTACCGACTACTATGGCAATCCCTACGCCAGCCAGGCAGGTTCCCCCTCGTCCTATGACGCCTGGACCACCTATTACGAAGCGGATTTCAACGAGCTTCAGGATGCGGACAATCCCTATATCGTGGGCAGCTGGTATCTCAGCGAGATAAAAGATCCGCTCACCACCCGGACGATCACCTACACCTATCATACGGAGACGCTGAATAATTTCGCGGGGACCAGTATCCGCGGGACCAGCCGGCCTTATGTCATCGTTTCCGCCAAATTCTCCATCACTCAAACCCCGGTGCTCGACCAGGTGACCTATCCCGACGGAGTGACGGCGAGCATGATCTACGGCGCGTCCCGGTTCGACCTGCAAGGGGACAAACAACTCACGGGGGTGAAACTGACCTTTCAGGGGAGGACGGCCTACCGGTTCGACTTCGTCCAGTCCTATATGGTCAAGAGCCAGATCCGGCTACCCACGGACAATACCGAGTACCGGCTTTCCCGTCTCTGTCTCACCGGCGTGAAGCGATGGGGTGCCGATGACAACGGCCAGCAGAACGTCTATAGCTTCGCCTACAATACCGGCACCGATGAAACGGAGAACTGCGTGCCACCGCCGTTTTGCGAGGTGACAGACATCTGGGGTTATTACAATGGGGACAAGCATTCCTCCTTTGACAACAGCAACGGACACACGACCATCCCTTCCCCCTTTGCCTATATCGGCGGCCGCACCTTCTATGAATACGAGACGCTCGCCTACCTGTATGCGAATATCCATCCCAAACCGAACCCCGACCCGATGGTGAAGCCCGGCTATGCGGCGCTGGGTCTGTTGACCGGCATCACCTATCCCGGCGGCGGCACCCTCACCTATACCTATGCGCAGAATACCGGGCTGTTCCCCGGAGATGCCGCCGAATCGAATTGTGCGGGTGTCCACGTCGCGCAAACCGTCGCGCATGACGGCGGCACTGCGACGGCGGCCGATATCGTGACCAACTATAGCTTTACGATGCCCAACAACAGTTCCTCCATCTGGGGACTGGAAAAGGCGATCAATCTCCGGCAATCTACCTCGAGTTTCTATCCGGAATCACAATATGTTACTGTTTTGGGCTGCGATTACGATTATAAGTACCCGGGTATCCTCTCCGTCGACCAGGCCACCAGCCTCTCGGACATGCAGCAGGCCATGGCCATCTTCTCCAAGATCCTCGGTTATGCCGGGCTGGCCATGGATATCTTCCAGGTGGTCGCGACCGCGGGTGACAATCCCGTCTTCGCCATCGTCGAACTCGTTTGGGACGTGCTGACGAATTTTGTCACGTCCTGCAATCAACATACCGAGTCGAATACGGACCTGCTATATTACAACCGCGATCTCAATGCCGGTAATTCCTTGCCCATTCAGTTCAAGCGAGCGGTGGTGACCCAGGGAAGCAGCGGAACACCAAACGGGCAGACGATCTACGAGTATACGAGTCCGGACGTGCCCGGCGTTCCGGGGGTTCTCGTCGCGGATAATACCGCATCCTATTCCCAGCGTCAACGCGCACTGTCCTGGGTATATGGACTGCCCAGGATGACGACTCTCCTCGATGCCGCGGGCAATACGGTAAAACAAATAGAGACGGATTACGATCTTTCGGCTGCCACGACGCAGCGCACGATCGATGACGGCACCGGAACGACCTCGGCGGGCGGCTGTACCTGTGCGGTGAACAATATGCACTCCAGGGGTTCGGACACCTGGACCAGCACGGGCTATATCAATACGTATGAAACGCAGACTACGGCCGATATGGCCATTCAGCCCTACGTTTTGTATACGGGCAGGGCGCCCGTCACGGATGTCTACGAACGCACGTTCCGGGACGCGAACAACAAACTGGAGACGCATACGCATTACGACTACGATAGTAAGAACTATCTGCCGCAGAAGGTCACCACCACGCAGAGCAACGGCGACCAGAGCATCAAGGAGATGTACTACGCGCCCGATTATACTGCCGGCGGCGTGTTCCAAACGATGACCAATAACAATCTCGTTAACACCCCCGTGGCCACCTATAATTCGGTGGTGAAGAATCAGCTTTGTCACGACTGCCCGCCCAGTCAACCGGTGTATTTGGGTGCGACCGTATATAACTACAGCGTTCAGGGCAATGGCGATATCAAGGCGGACAAGGGATACACGTCCTGGTCGAGGGTGGCCAATCAGCTAAGCGGTGTGGGCAATTTCGGCTTCGACGCGGCCAATCCCCTCAACTACCCCAACCTGGTGCAAACCGAGGCATTGGGGTATGATGCGACAACGGGTAACCTCGTCAGACAGGCCGATGAAGGAGGCAGGGTGATCACCAGTCTCTATGACTACGACGACCGTTTTGTGGTAGCGCAGGTGTATAATGCCGACCCCAATGTCGACAAGTCCGCCTATAGTAGCTTCGAGTCGACAGGCACGGGCGCCTGGACCCTCGGAGGAACCAATACCTGGCAGAGTACCAATGCCATCACCGGCGCCGCGGGATTCGATCTCGGCGGCCGGACGCTCACGGCCTCCTTCGCGGTGGGCAAACCTTATATCCTTTCTTTCTGGGCTTATAGCGGTGCATCCGTATCGGTTAGCGGCGGTACGCTGGTAAAGACGGGCCCCACGTATAAGAATTTCACCTATTACGAGTATTCCCTGTCATCAGGCAGCCCGGTGGTCTCGGGCAGCGGGGTTATCGACGAGCTCCGGCTCTATCCCGCGCGGGCCCGGATGACAAGCTACACCTACGATCCCGTGCTGGGCAAGACCTCGGAATGCGATATGAATAACCGCATCCACTATTTCGAATATGACCCCGCCGGGCGACTGCATATCGTCCGCGATGAGCAATCGAATATCATCAAAATGATCGAATACAACTATAAGCATTAACCTATGCGCGCCACCATCAAACGCTATACCGTCCTTCTCCTGCTGATCACCGGCGCCTTTATCCTGCGACCGGGTACCGCGCGGACCCAGACCATCTTGCATGTCTATGGAAATTATTGCGTCGGCCTGCAAAATGTGTTTGCTTTTACCGGGCCCGGAACGGTCACGTCGTGGAGCATCAGCGGTCCTTACACGATCCTTTCCACGGGGAGCAACATGATCACCCTAAAGTGGAATTCCGCTGCTAACGCCAGCGTGACCGCGTATTATTCTGGCGGGCCATCGGGATCGGGTAATACCACCCTGCAGGGGATCAGTGTCGGCACCTCATTAACCCCGACGGTTTCCATCAGCGCCAACACCAACAATGTGTGCCAGGGAACGAACGTCACCTTTACGGCGACCGGGGGCAACACCGGCTCCAGCCCCTACTACGAATGGTTTGTCAACGGCACCAATGTAGGATCAAGCGCACCCACTTTTACCACGAATACCTTGCACAATGGCGATCAGGTGAGTTGTACGCTCGTCTCCAGTTATGCCTGTGTGACTTCGACCACCGCCAATTCCAACGTCATTACCATGGCGATCAATAACCCGGCGAATATGACGGCGACCATCAGCGGGACGACGACGCTGTGCGGCAATTCGACAGTGGGTTATTCGGTTTCGGTACAAAATGGGGCGGGGACGCTTAGCTACCAGTGGCAGCGCAACGGCAGCAACATCTCTTCCAACCAGGGCTTCCCGCCACCGTATGCACTGGCTTATGGCCCGGTGAACAACGGCGACGTCTTCCGGTGTATCGTGACCTCTAACAGTTGCGCGGCTTCGGCGACCTCCAATTCCATCACGGTCAACGTCACTCCACCGCCGACCTTCACGGTAAGCGTGTCGCCCGTCACCGGGATCTATCTCTGTACGGGACAAAGCGTCACCTTCAACGCCTATCCCAGCCAGACGGCCACCAGCTATCAATGGCAGCAATACGGCGCGCCTATTTCCGGCGCCAACGGCAGCAGCTATACGACGACGGTCACCTCGCTTTCGCAGCTGCAGGGCATCGGCTGCTACGCCACCACTTCGGGCGGTTGCGTCGCCAACACCAGCGCCACGGGTACAGCCGCGAACATCCCGTTCGTCGTCAATACCACCGTCACGCCTTCCATCTCGATCAGCTCTTCGGCGGGAACGAGTTTGTGCGGCGGAACCTCCACGACCTTTACCGCTTCGCCCGTGAATGGCGGAACGCCTCAATACCAATGGCTGCTCAACGGCAGTCCCGTCTCGGGCGCCAACGCCTCCACCTGGACGACGAATGCCCTGACCAACGGCCAGCAGGTGAGCTGTCAGATGACCAGCAATGCGTCCTGTGCGACATCCACGACGGTCACCTCGAATGTGCTTGCGATGAGCATCACCGCATCCCAGCAGATGGGCGTCAGCATCGGCGGGTCGTCGTCGATCTGCATCGGCAGTCCGGCCGGCTTTGGCGCTGCCTGGAGCAATACCGCGGGTAACCTCAGCTTCCAGTGGTATAAGAACGGAAGTCCCATCAGTTCGGACGGGGCTGGGGCTGGCAATATACCGCCCTACGCGCTGAACTATCAGGAGGTGAGCAATGGCGATGTCTTTACCTGCCGGCTCACCTCGGATGCGGCCTGTTATCTTCCCGCTACTTCGAGTGGGATAACGGTCACCGTCACCAACAAGCAGACCTGGACGGCGGGTATGAGTATCCCGGCGATCAGTCTTTGCCAGGACCAGGCGCTAGTGTTGACCGCCACCGCCAGCCAGCCGCTGAACAGCTATCAATGGAAACAGTATGGATACAATATCTCCGGCGCCAATGGACCTACCTACCAGGCGAAGGCGACGTCGGTCGCCGATCTCCAGGCGATCAGCGTGGACGTGACGACCAGTTCCAGCGGCTGTCTGGCCAATTCCCAGGCGACGGCGACGGCAGCGAATATCCCTTTTAATATCAGTGCAAACGTGCCGACGTCGGTGAGCTTTTCGGCGGGTCCAGCCGATATCCTGGTGGGGGTTCCCGTCACGTTTACGGCGGCGCCGGTCAATCCGGGCGATTTTGCCACCTACCAGTGGAAACTGAACGGGCAAGATGTCGCCGGTGCAACCTCGAGCACCTATACAAAGACGTTTACTACAGGGTCCGAATACCAGAATCTCAGCGTGACGATGAACTCCAGCGTCTGGTGTGCGATCAAGCCGGCGAGCAGCGCGGCGCAATACCCAATCCACCTGGATGATTGGGAGAATTTGAACTATGTCCGTATTCATGAGATCCGGGTGCCCGGCGTCACCGAATGGCAGGGCGTCGGCAGCACGGTGGTCGGCGACAAAACAGAGACAACCATCTATTACGACGGATTGGGCCGGCCGATACAACACGTCGACCGGGAGATGGCCACACCCGACCCCGCATCACCCAACGGCAGTTGGGGGGATATCGTGACGCCCGCCGCCTATGATCCGTTTAGCCGGAAGGCGCAGGGATATCTGCCGTATACGACGACGAGTCAGACCGGGCAGTATAAGACCTCGGCGGTCACCGATCAGGCGCAATATTATTCCAACAACTATAACGAGAGCCCGGCCTACGGCGTGACGATTTACGATAACAGCCCGCTCAACAGGGTGACCAATACCAAGGCACCCGGATCGGCCTGGAACAACAGTTCAGGAAATCCGATCGCGTACGATCTCAATGATCAGACGGCCGACAACGTACAGATCTGGTCGGCCGGCGATAACCCGGGCGATGTGCCATCTAACCAGGGAGCCTATCCGTCCAATACCCTTTTCAAGACGACCCATACGGACAGCAAGGGGAACCTCGTCGTCGTCTTTACCGACAATGCGGGCCGGATGATCCTTAAAAAAGTGGAGATCAGCAAGACGCATGTGTCGCCCTATGATGGTTGGATGTGTACCTACACCGTGTATGACGACATCGGCCGGGTGCGGTTTACGCTCCAGCCCGAGGCGGTGAACTACCTGGCGGCAAATAGCTGGTCCTTTGGATCGACGGATATCCTCAACCAATTGTGTTTCCGGTATGAATACGACATAAGGGGACGCATGACGTTGAAAAAATCACCCGGCGCAAAGGAGATGTACATGGTGTATGACAACAGGGACCGGGTTGTCTTCAGACAGGATGGCAATCAGCGTAAAAAGACGCCGGGTGAATGGACGGTAAAGCTGTATGATGATCTCGACCGGCCTGTCCTTACTACGTTGTACACGACTTCCGCCAGCCAGCAAACGCTGCAGACGCTGATCCCTTCGGGCAATACAAGCACATCCCTAAGCGTCACCGCGCAGGGGGCGACGGTGTCGGCGTGGAACAGTCCGCTGGCGGCCGCCGATCTGAATAACGCATCCGTCACCACGATCCTCGTGTATGACTTCTATGACAATTATAGCTATCCCGGCGTCAAGGCCTTTAGTACGAATTTCGACAACAGCCAGGCGTATTCCACCGGAGATGCGATGACGCCGACGCAGCGAACCCTAAGTCTGGCGACAGGAAAGCTGGTCCGGGTGTTGGGCACGGGCAATTTCCTGCAAACGACCTTCTATTATGACGAAAAGGGCAGGGACCTGCAGGATGGGGAAGATAATATCAAGAATGGGGTGGAGGTGACGACGCGTCAGTACCGGTTTGATGGGGTGATCCTGAGTATGGATTCGAAACATACCGCCGCCAACACAACGTATACCAATTTTGGTACATTGACCAAATACCTCTTGGATGCGCGGGGGAGGGTCAATAGTATCCAGAAGAGATATGGCTCCAACGGCTTCAAGACCCTTGTCTCGTATGACTTCGACGATATGGGCCGGGTGAAAACCAAACATCTTGATCCGGGCTATACAGGATCGGGCAAGCAGGAACTGGAATCCCTGACCTATAGTTACAATATCAACGAGCAACTGACCGGGATCAATAAGGACTATGCGCTGAAGACACCGGGTAAATATGATAAATGGGGAAATTTCTTCGGGCTTTATCTCGGCTACGATAACAAGGATGGATACTTTGCCGACAACCAGCTGGACGGCCAGGCTACCGGAGTAGTATGGTCGACGCAGGGAGATGACGTGCAACGGAAATACGAATATTCCTATGATGCGGCCGGACGGTTCGTCAACGCGGCATTTTCCGAGAAGCAGAATGTGGGCGATAGCTGGAGCAACGCGATGACCGATTTTTCCGTGACGGGTGAAAGCGGCCGGATCACCTATGATCTGAACGGCAACCTGCTGAACCTTGTACACCGGGGAATGGTGCAGGGGAATGCCGCCTTCCAGACCGTGGATGACCTGCATTACCAGTACAACACGCTTAGTAATACGCTGGTGCAGGTCTCGGACAACAGCAGCCTGGGCGTACAGAACGGGACCCTGGGCGATTTCAAAAAGGGCAACACCACCGGGGGAAATGACTATGTATACGACGACAACGGTAACCTGGTGATCGACCTCAATAAGAACATCACCAATATCGGCGGTGCGGATGGAGCCAACGGAGTGCATTATAATTTCCTTGACCGGCCGGAGACCATCCACATCCCGGGCAAGGGAACGGTGAACATCGTTTATTCCGCGGAAGGGAGCCGCTTGCAGCGCACCTTTACTCCGGAAGGAAGCTCGACGGGTGTGACGACGACGTATATCAATGACTTTATCTACCAGGGGGACGATCTGCAATATATCAGTTTCGAAGAAGGCCGGATCCGGGTGATGCAGAGCGTGCCGCCGGTGACCGGGTATGATATGCTCAGTATGGATGGGAATATGGATCTGCCGGGGAGTAAGCGGGGCGCATACGATTATTTCATTCGTGATCAACTGGGCAACGTTCGTATGGTGCTTACGGAAGAGACGCACTCGCAGACGAATACCTGCACGATGGAGCCGGACCGGGCGTCGAGTGAGGAGCCGGTATTCGGTCAGGTAGATGCCGGGGGAACAGCGACCGCGGCCAATGAAGTGAAGGCCCGGGTGCTCGCGACAAGTATTCCGGGACAAACGACGGGCAATGGCTGGAATGATCCCACCATCCAAAACTATGTCTCGCAGGTAGGCAACCTGGCGGCGAGCAGGATCGGGCCGAATATGCTGATGAAGGTAATGGCCGGAGACCAGGTAACCGCGCAGGCGATCTATTACTATCAGAGTCCCGTGACCAACAGTACCGGCGGCCCTTCCGTGGTGACCCATCTGCTTGGCTCGCTTGCGGCCGCCATTTCCGGGGGAACGGCTACCACGGGCGCGATGCACTCCGGGTTCTCTTCCTCCAATGCCACCGCTCATTTAAGCGGCAGCGCACCGTTTGGCGCTTTGGCGGATCCGGATATCAATAATGCGTCGGGCGACGCCCCCAAGGCCTACCTCACGGTCCTGTTCTTCGACGAGCGGTTCAATTTCGTCGGCGAGGGCAGCGCGGCGTATCGCGTTCAGACCGCGGGCTCCGGTGCGGGTCCGCTGATCTTCCCCACCACCCGCGCACCGAAGAATGGGTATGCCTTTGCCTATGTGAGCAACGAGAGCGACGAAATGGTATATTTCGATAATTTACAGGTGTCGAGCGTTAGGGGCAATATCCTGCAGGAGAATCACTATTATCCGCATGGATTGAAGATCGCGGCGCTGAGCAGCATGGCGCTGCCCTCGGCAAGTGAAGGGAAGACCACGAATAATTTTGAATACCAGGCCGACAATGCAGATACCGACCCGGATATCGGCTGGGATGAGTTTGAGTTGCGGGATTATGACCCGCAGATCGGCCGGTTCCTTCAACAGGACCCCTATAGTCAATACGCCAGTCCCTATGCCGGCATGGGCAATGACCCGGCAAATATCACTGATCCTACAGGTGGTCTTACGATAGATTTCGGTACGGTGGGCAATCTGACGGGAAGTGTGTTGGGCGACCGGTTACTGGCGACGGCCGCGGGTGCGATAGTCGGTTGGGGTGTCGATAAACTGGCAGGAGGCAACGGCTGGGCGGGTCTTGGTATCGGGGCAGCGGTTGGGCTGGGCATCACCTTCCTGCCGCCTGTATCTTTTGAAAGCGTGGCCAGTGCCGCGGAACCCGGATTAGGAACGCTTGCCGAAGTGGGGTCGGAGATCTTCCGTTACGCCTCGGACAACGGCGACGACGATGGCTGGAAAGATCTTTACAAGAAGGACCTGGTGACGTATTACAAAGCTACCCATGGCCGTGATCCTTCGGAAAACGATCTGGGCGATGAATTCGAGGATCTGTTTGACGATTTTTCCAGCAAAGATCTGCTGATGAGGATGTCCAATGTCCGGCGGGCTGATCCAAGATCCAAGTTCACCGGGGGATTCCGGAATACGGTACCCGATTTTCTGGGAGATTCATTTGTAGATCAAATGGACCCCATGACCGGAGAGGTGCAGGAGACCCGCATCAAGGGTTCCGACTGGTATGAATTAAAACAGATGAACGGCAGACTGACGCTCAGCTCGAACGAGGACCAGATAGCCGGGCATATCGACAATATGAGAAATGCGACCGATTATGCCTATAAGAAATACTGGAAGGCCGGATATCATTCCAAACTCTATGTCGTGACTACCGCCGATGTCAAGTTCTCGGAGAATATCCGGGAGCGCGCGTTGAAAAATAATCTTTTGTATGAGCATATTCATGCCCAATACCGGATCGTCAACGGAAAATGGGAGTTCAATTTCAAGAAAACGATCAGCAAGGTGTCAGAACCCTATAGGCGACAATGAGAACTCTATTATTATTTTGTGTAACATTGTTATTAATGGACAATAAGGATCAGCAGTCATTGCCTTATCGGGTAATGCCGACACGGGAATGTCTTACCTATCTTGAGGCGCATGGGCTCACGATCCATGACGACTCGGGGGACCGCATTAAAAGTAAAAGCGGGGTCGTTTATGTCTTGCCAAATGGGGAAACGATCCTGATGCCGACGAATTTCGACAGGGACTACCCCGGGATTGTCTTCAAGGATAGGGCTACCTTCCTGGATTTTGCGGCGAAGGATCAGTTTCCCGTTGGGGAGGAGAACATGACCTGGTTCGAACGGCACTGTGCGGAGATCAGGCAGTTTCGCGTGCAGCCGGAATTTTTTCGAAAGACCCTGACGCAGACGCTAAACCTTCGTTTTCCTTTCCGGGATACCGCGGATATCGGGAAGGCGTTTCGGACGGTGCAAGCCATCCTGAATTCACCGGAACAAAAAAGCCGGCCATGGCACGAGACCGAGCAACTGATCTATTCATTTGGTTTAGGGGTGCTCGACTATCTCATCGATGTAGAGAACAGGGAGGTCCGGATCGAAGATGGGTATGAAATGTATAATCCTACCGCTTACCCCGTGGCGGTCATCGACGGCGACAGAACGGATATCCTTTCAAAAGCGACCCGGTATCTTTCTCAGCCCGGGGATTATCAGTTCGAGGTGTTTGCCCGGAATAGCCGGCTGATACCCTAAGAGCCGGGCAGCGCGTGCGGGGCATAGACAAAAAAAGGAGCCCCTGAAAAGGAACTCCGAAGTTATACCATTCAAAACTGGCTACGAAGCCGATGTTTGAAGGGACGAATATATTGGTGTCCCGCCGCGGGCCATAGCCAAAATGAGCCGTTCGCGGTTGTGGGCTGCGGTTGACGGCCGCGATCGCGTAGTTGATGGCGCAATCGCGCAGCTTGCCGCTAAAAATCCACCAGCACTCCCTCTTTCGAAGCCTGCTGCTGCGTATAGGAGGCCCCATCCACCTTCAGACCCTGCGCATTCAACAGGGTGATGATCCCGCCTTTATTGGAGAGCTGCGCCCCCTTGCCGCTCAGGTTGACGCGGAAGGTGTCACCGGGCTGGAGGGTATGCTTGCCGAGGGTATCGCGTCTTTTATGGGTGTCGGCGATCGCCCAGCCATCGAGATCGACGGCGTCGGCGCCGGTATTGAGCAGCAGGACATATTCCTTAGCCGGATCGCCCCCTTTCGGGTTGACGAGGGCCGCTGCGATCCGCACGGGTGTATTCTCCTGCGGTTGCTGGGGACCGGTAGGTCCGGGAGCGGTGACCGGGTTGCCGGTTGCGTCATCCGTATGAAAGGATTGGGACTGGAACGCGGTGAAGATGGCGGCCCAGCGGTTGCGCGACGGGAAGTGAAAAAGAAGCCCGCCATCCTGGTAGACCCCATTGTCGCCGAAGAAGCTGCCCTTGGGGTTGCCCTGGTTCATATGAATATCGTGGATACCCGTGCTGGGGTTTATCTCGGGGAAATACTTGTCCGCACCGCTGGCATCCTTCCAGTGCTGACCAAAGGCGAAGAGAAGCGCGTCGGCATCACTGATGGCCTGCTGTACCGTGAGGTCGAGCTGATCGTTGAGGTCATTGTTGTTGCCGGCGGCGGTGGCGGGCAGCGGAACCATGGCGGCGGGATCGAAGAGATTCATCCGGATGAAATCCAGCGAAATGCCGCCGGGTTTGGAATCGAGCGGGGTGTAACCAAGCGGCAGGGCGGCCTGGAGAATGACTTCGGTAAGCGGATGTTGAAAATCGAGGTTGGAATAAAACAACACCTGGCTCGGGGGAGTAGCGGATTGGGTATTGATGGCCACGCGGTGGGGGTCGTTGCCGCGATTGAGGAGGATATGATAGTGTTCGTCTTTGCTGGTGGCGAGGACCCGCTCGATCACCCTGCCTTGCACCACGCCATAATTTTGGATAGACATAAGAGGAGGTTTTTGAGGCTGTAAGGTAAGCCTTGGTTAACAAAAAAAGCGGTACTTTAGGACATCCTAATTCCCGATCATGCCCTTACCATTGAGAAAAGTTGTCCTGCTGCTGGTTGTTGCGGCTGTTTTTAGCCGATGTGCCGATCTCCGCGAGGTTCGCAGCTTCGCCGTCACCAGCCAGCAGGTGATGGATAAACACCGGACCGCGGTGTTTGGCTATGCTTCCTATTCGCATGATTCCGCCTATATCTTTCGCTATCTGCCCGACCATCTCCGGGATGTCGACTGCCATTGCGAGGCCGCGCAAAAAGCGGACGCGGGTATCGCCAACGAATACGCCGTGCTGAGCACCTATTTTGCGACCCTGGCGAAGTTTGCCGATCCCAACGCGTCGATCAATTTTACGCCCATGGGCGCCCCGTTGCCCGCGGGAGCCTACGGTCCCGTTACGATCACGACGCAGGAGGCGTCCATCGCCGCGGGGCTGGCCAGGGGACTGACCGCATTGGGCACGACCCGCTACAAGGCCAAACGCATCCCCGGCTTTATGGGGGTTTATCGGGATTCGGTGGCGCCCCTGATCACCCTGCTGAAGATCCGCGCGGACAATCTCGCCGGAAGGATCGGTTTGCTGCAGTTGCAGCTCGACCGGGTGACGGACTCCCTCATCAGTTTTGCCCAGGACAAGGCGGTCAGGATGCCGGTGCTATTCGTCTACGAGCAAAAACGGAGTCAACTGGATGCCACGCTGCTGGCCTATCAGCAACGGGTACACGAGTTGGAGACCGTGATCGCCGGCGGCCAGCTGATCGTCGACAATCTCGACAACCTGCATTCGAAGTCCTTCAAGGATAAGATGATGAGTCTTGTCAACGCCATATCCCTAAATGTCAAATAAAAGCATTTCCTATGGATCAAGTCGCAGCGGCGCAGTTTGCCAATTTCATGGGCCGGTTCTATCAGAACATGGCCACGCAGGTGGGCGATACCCTTCATCAGCGTATCGGGACCATCAGCGATGATCAGACGGCGGTGCTGATGGGAGACCAGGCCCGGCTGATCTCGTATGCCCAGACTTTCTATTCGCTGTCCGATAAGATCGCCTTCGACGGCGCCGACGATTATTTTAAGAAAGTGCAGGATGCCACGGCCGCGATCAACGAGGCGTTGAAGCATATCGACAAAGTGGACAAGGTGATCAATATCTCGGCAAACGTGATCGCGATGGCGGGCGGGCTCGCGAGTAAGAATACGTCGATGATGGTCACGGCGCTGACGGCACTGAAAGGGGAGGTGGGGTTATGAATATCTACCTCGATATCGCCATCTCGCTGTTGCTGATCTTTGTCGTATTCAGCGTCGTCGTTTATGTCATCCAGGAAGTGATCGCCATCAATTTCGAATATCGCGGCAAGATGCTGTGGAGCTCGCTGGCGCAGGCGTTGGACGGATTGCCGGTGCTCAACCGCCGGGGAATGCATAAGGGGTTGCCGGAGGATAACGCGGCGCTGACCGGTTCGCTGTTCGATCATGCGCAGATACGAGGGTTGATGAAGGGCAATGTGACGCTGCCCTCCTATATTCATTCGGCGGATTTTGCGAAGGCGGTGATCGATGTCCTCGCGGCGAAGGCGCCGGCGCCCGGTGTGAACAAGCTGGCCGATTTTATCTCGGGGCTGAACGTGCAGATCGGCGTGTTTCAGGCGGCCCATCCCGGCAAGAGCCTGCCGCCCGTGCTGGATATTTTCAGGGGACTCGCCGCGGGGGCCCCGGATCTCGCGAAACTGGAAAGCGACATCGAGGGCTGGTACAACCGGTATATGGCCCGCGTGAGCGGCTGGTACCAGTCGCATGTCGTCGCCACGGTGCGGATCATCGCCGTCGGCGTCACGCTGTTCTTTAATATCAATGTCTTTCAGCTGGGAACGAGTATCGCCGGCGATTCGACGATGCGCACCAACCTGGTGGGGATCGCCGAGCGGGTCGCCGACCACCCCGACCAGGTGACGGCCCTGCTCAATAAAAAATTCGATACCCGCATCCACGAACTCGATTCCCTGGCGCAGCCGAATATCGATAGCGCGGTGAAGAGCGGCGATGCGGCATTGGCCAACCGGTTGCGGCAGGCGCTGGAAGAAAGAAGGGAAGACGCCGCCAAGGTCTATACGGGATTACGGATCCACGCCGTCGACAGTCTGACGCGGACCCTTAGCGCCGTCAAGATCCCCATCGGCTGGCACCTCGATCAACTGGGTCAGGAACTAAAGCCGAACGGGAGCCTCGACTGGGGCGCCATCGGGCTATTGTTGCTGGGCTGGCTGATCACCGCGGGCTGTCTGTCGATGGGCGCACCTTTCTGGTTCGGCCTGCTGATCCAATTCGTCAATATCCGGCGCGCGGGAACCAAGCCGGGGGGTGATAAAAAGAGCTAGGCGTCTTCCGTTTTTGGCTCAGGCCATGGCGGGAATTTTGGCTCAGGCCATCGCAGGCACGACGCTGCGCGGGGTCTTGCGCTTGAGGAGCAGCGCGGCGAGCACCGAGATGGCGATCCCCACCGGTAATACTTCGGCATACGTGAACAGCACGACCATCAGCGGGTTCTTGTACAACTGCGCCATCTGGTTGATGCCGGCGATCTTTTTGTCCAGCGCGGCGCCGGTGACGCCACTGTCATGCGCCTGTTTGATGAGGATGGCGGAATACTTATCCATAAAATCCGGGATAAAATAATTGTAGTCGATCATCCAGGCGATGACGTAGGCCGTGCTGCCGATGAGGGCGATGCCGAGCCCGATGCGCAGGGCCTTGCCGAAGCCGATGGTGCCGCCATTGTATTTTTCCCGGTAGTTCCGGATCCCGACATAAATAAAGGAGAAGGCGATGATCATGGCGGAGTAGCCGACGATCGCGCTGCCCCAGTTGAAGACGGTGAAGCCGACGATAAAGAGGAGGAGGACGAGACTGGAGATGCCCCCGAAAACAAAAATGGTCTTTTTCATATTGTAGTTGTTTATCCCTCAAAAATGGGGGGTGGGCGGCGCATTTACTTCATACTTTCGGGTGATTTTGCCCGCCGCGCCGAGATTCAAACTTTCGGGTGGACCCGGTCGGCAATGATCCTCAGCCTTCTGGCCGTTTCGATGGCCTGGGTACGGCGGCGGACATCGAGTTTTTCAAAGATGCGGGAGGAATGGGTCTTGATGGTGTTGAGTGAAACGAAGAGCCGGCCGGCGATCTCCTGGTTGCTGAGGCCTTCGGCCATGCCTTGCAGGACTTCGAGTTCGCGGGCGCTGAGGCCGAGTCTGGCGATCTGTTTTTGGTCGACGGAGCCGTTCGGAAGACTGGAGATGCCGGCGTCGGGGGGCGGAGCGGCGGCGTCGGGCCGCGGAGCGACGGCTGCAGGGGGCGGGAGGGTCACGGTGATGACCTTTGGTTTTGCCAGCTTTACCGCCAGCCAGATACCCAGACCGGTGAACAGGACCGCGATGGCCCCGCTGTAGAGGTCGATGGCGTGGTCAAAGACCAGAAAACGCCACTCCAGCCATTTCAGCAGGAAGAGGAGAATGGCGAGGCCTGATCCGTAGAGGAGGATATATTTATATCGGCGGAAAAAGCGGAATGGCATGTGTCGGCTTACACCGCAACCTAGTGTTTTTCCTCGAATTTATCGGCAACGACCCTGATCTTTTTGTCGGGGGCGTCATCCAGTTTCGCGAGCAGGACGACCTTGCCATCCTTGCCTTCGATGGTGATCGTGGCGTTTTTATGCTCGTCATCGGGGTTGGTGAGAAGGACCTTCAGCTGGGTGCGGCCGGTCTTATAAGGTTCGGACCAGTTGCAGGTGTAGGATTTGACGGTGCCGGTGATCAGTTCCCGGCCGCCGGGGGAGATGCTGATGGTCGATTTGTCGAATTCGATGACGGTATTTTCTTCGGCTGAGTTTTCGACGGAGCTGTCGGCGGCGAGGTGGTCGGTCTTGGACGCGGTGAGCACAACCTTTTTGTCGCATTGGCCAAAGCCGAAGTGGCCGGTGGCAAGGAGGAGAATGGCCAGGAGGAACTGTTTCATTATTGTTTGGTTTTGATCTTTTATGACGGCAAGAATAGTGCGCGGGTTACTGTTTTGGGCACCGATCTTTCGCGGTAAGTGGTTATATTTAGGGAGAACAAAAACCCACAATTATGTTTGAGGAAGTATTGAGCATGGTGAAGCAGCATATGGCTGAGAACCCGGAGATCGCGCAGCATATTCCTGCCGGGCAGCAGGAGGCGATCCACAATGAGATCGCGAGTCATGTGACCAACGCGGTTACGCCGCCGGCCGGTGCGGGAGGGTTGGGAGGCATGCTG
The DNA here is from genome assembly GCF_036500295.1 of Puia sp. Classification (NCBI taxonomy): domain Bacteria; kingdom Pseudomonadati; phylum Bacteroidota; class Chitinophagia; order Chitinophagales; family Chitinophagaceae; genus Puia; species Puia sp. Next base: position 28,227 of record NZ_DASYCH010000096.1, read on the forward strand.
GGGGGCGCCGGTGGGGCGGGCAACAACATGTTGGGCGGCGCGGGCGGAATGCTCGGCGGCTTGCTGGGACAGTTGGGGTCCGCGATCGGCGGCGGTGGACCCATCGCCGGGGCGGTGGAAGGAAGCCTGGTGAGCAGCCTGGCGAGTAAGTTTGGGTTGTCGCCCGCAGCGACCGGCGCCATTGCGGGTGCGTTGCCCGGGTTGTTGCAGAAGCTGATGACCCGGTAAAGACGATTGACGTTGTAGCGCCGTGGGCTATTTGGGCTGATGCATGATCAGCTGATCGATCAGGTGTTGCACCGTGACGGCGGGGAGGGCTTCGACGAGATGGGATTGGAGTTCGGTTTCGTCGACGGAGTCCTCCCAGGTGTTGGCGCCATAGGTGTCGATGAGGATATGTCCGTGGCGCAGGCTATACCAGGGGGCGATGCCGTTGAGGGCGACGAGGACTGCTGTCTCATCCCAGCTCATGCGGCCCTGGGCGTCCTCGGGGGACTGGCGCATGGCGATGCGGAAGACGTCCTTGACGGGACTGTTCCGGATGGCGGCGTTGTGGACGAGGGGAAGGCCGGTCTTTATGCGTTTGCCTATTTCAAATCCGCTATAGATAACGGGCGTGGGCCAGTTTTTGGACACGCTGAGCGCGGCGGAGACGTCGCTGTTGATGTTGAATTCCTTGCCGCGGGGGAAGGTGCCGGCCATGGACACGAGGAGTTTTACCTTTTTCTTTACCAGTTGGATCCCGTCCAGCCGGGAGTTCTCATCGGCGTTGGTCTCGAGGAGGTCGGCCAGGTTGGTCTGGAAGCCCACCGTGACGATGACGACGCTGTGGTCGGGTTGTTTTGCCAGGATCTTCCGGTAAAGGGGCACCGCGTAGGCGGCGTCGGTGTTGTGGTTGATCGTATGGGGATAGTTGGCCAGGATGCTGTCGGTCCAGTGTTGCTTGTCGCGGATATCGGGGGCGTTGCCGCCGGGTACGCCGATGGGGATGCTGGGGCGGTGAAAATACGTATTGAAGACATTCAGTACCGCGGCCACCCCTTCATACCGGTTGCTGGACATCGTCGCGAGGATCTTCGCCTTGCCGCTGTCGGCAAAGGCGTGGAGCAGGGCGATCGCCCCGACATCGTCATAGTCGGGGCCCATGTCGGTGTCGAAGATGATATTCACCACGTCGCTCTTTTGGGCGTCGCTGTTTTGCGCTTGCGCGGCAGCGGGGCCGAGGAGGGCGAAGGCGAGGAGCAGGGGTAAAAATTGTTTTTTCGGCATAGCGGAAAGTATTGCCGAAGCTACGAATTTATGCGGGAATGCGTCAGGGATCGGCAGGAGCGCCATGCGCGACCGAGAGCCCGACCCGCCGCGTCGGCCACAACGTTGGCCCATGCCGGCGCCGCTGGGGACGCCCTACCTGCGCTTTAAACTCTTCACCGGATTCCTCAGCGCGGCTTTTATCGTCTGAAGGCTCACGGTCACCGGCAGTTTTATTCTGAACGAAGGCTTTCAACCGGGTTGGCCGTTGCGGCGCGGATCGCCTGGAAGCTGACGGTCAGCAGGGCGATGACTACGGCGCCGGCGCCTGCCACGAAATAGATCCAAACGGGTATGGATGTCCGGTAGGCGAAATCCTGCAACCATTTGGTCATGGCCCAGCCCGCGATGGGTGCGGCGATGCCGGTCGAAAGAAGCACCAGCGCCACGAATTCGCGGGAGAGGAGCGACACGAGGTGCGGCACGCTGGCGCCGAGGACCTTGCGGATACCGATCTCGCGGGTGCGCTGGGCGGCGGTATAGGCGGCGAGTCCGAAGAGCCCCATGCAGGAGATGAAGATGGCGATGGCCATGGCGAGGTTCATGACCTCTGCGGTCTTCTGTTCGCGTTCGTAGAGTTTGGCGATGGTCTCATCGAAGAAGCGCGCCGTGAAGGTTGCATCGGGATAGATGGTCTTGAACGAATGCTCCATCTTGTCCAGCAGAACCCTCGCCTGGGCCGGGGTCCGGTTGGCGGCGGTGAGCTTTATGCTGAGATGCCTGTCCCAACCATTTAGCGGGATAAAGAAGAAGGGGGTTATCGCATCGTGGTAGCTGTTGGAATGAAAATCTTTGACGACCCCGATAACGGGCCCGACCAGGCCGCCAAAGCCGCTGCTCATGGTCTGACCGATGGCGTCTTCAGGCCGGCGGAAGCCAAGGGCCCTGGCGGCGGTTTCGTTGAGGAGATATTCGCTGCTGCTGTCCCCGGGGACGATGTTGTGGCCGGCCACGAGGGTGAGGCCATAGAGCGGGAGATAGCTGGTGTCGATCTGGGCGCAGCCCGCGCCATCGATCCGCGCTTTTACCCCGCCGTCGTGTTCGAGGAATGTGCCGGAGTGACCGTCGGCCTGGGGAGTGGAGCTGTTCATGCTGATCGACTGCACACCGGTCAGCTGCGCGAGCTCTTTGGCCAGTAGGGCTTTCTTATTCTCGGGCTGATGCCGGGGCAGGTCGATGTTGAGGATCGCATCCTTGTTGAAGCCGAGGTCGGTGTTGAGGACATAGTGCATCTGCCGGCCTACGACGAGGGTCGCGATGATGAAGAGCAGGCTGATGGTGAACTGGAAAACGATAAGCGCCTTACGCAGCGGGCTCTTGCTGTTGAGTTGTTGCGAACCCTGACCACGGAGGCTGATGACCGGTAGGAAGCCGGAGAGCACGCGGGCAGGATACCAGCCGGCGAGCAGACCCGTGATCGCGATGGTCCCCGCGATGAAGAGAAGCGTGGCGGGCTGGGTCAGCGAGAGATGAACGCCGGCCGGGATAAACCCATGAAGGGCCGAGATGACGGGATTGGCGAGCAACACGGCGAGAACCATGGCCCCGCCAACGACGATACCGGTCTCGGTGAGAAACTGGCCGGTCAGGCCCAGACGGCTGCCGCCAAGTACTTTCCGGACGCCTACTTCCCGGGCGCGCTGTACGGCCTGCGCCGTGGAGAGGTTGACAAAATTGATGGAGGCGATGAGCAGGATGAACAGGGCAATGCCGATGAGGGCATAGAGGGTTGGCTTATGCGCCCGCCGGCCATAGGGGTCGCTATAGGCGCCGTTGAAGTGGATGTCGGCCAGCGGCTGAAGCTTGAGTTCAAGGGTCCCGCCCCGTTGCTTTTTAAGATGGTTGGCGAGGAAGGCGGGAAACTGTTTTTCAGCCTGGGCGGGTGTTACGCCGGGAGCGAGCCGGACGAAGGCCTGGGCCTGGCTTTGCCACAAGTTCCAGCCATCCATATCTTTTTGCAGGAAGCTATGCTCCATGGTGCTATAAGAGAGGAGGTCCGAAAAGCTGAGATCGCTGTTCTGTTTCCGGTCGGCGACGATACCGGTCACCGACACCGTCAGCGAGTCATAGTAGACGAGGGTGCGACCCATCCAGGCTTGCGGGTCCTCACCGCCGAAATAGCGTTTCGCTTCGCTGCGGGTGAGGACGACGGCGAAAGGGTTCTTCAGCGCGGTCGAAGGATCGCCGGCCAGCCATTGACAAGGAAAAAGGTCGAGGAAGGCGGGCTCGACAAAGGCCAGATGCTGGCGTTCGCCGGGGGCGATCCCCGCGAAAGCAGCCGTTTGTCCACTGGCAAGGGGAACCAGCACCTTAGAGTCGTCGGTATAGAAGCCCGTCACGGTGGTGAAGCCGGTGGTCTCGCGGCGCAGATCGCCCGCCAGGGGGAGCGTCATGCCGGCGCCGTCGCTGTGTGCACCGGAGCGATTGGTCGAGGAGGTGACCACGCGGTAGATGCGATCCCCTCCGGGATGGGACTTGTCGAAGTTGAACTCGAAGCTGACGAACAGATAGATCACCAGACAGGTCAGGACGCCGAGGGTCAGACCCAGGAGGTTGATCGTGGTGTTCAGCTTGTGCCGGCCGATATGGCGAAGGGCATAAAGCAGATGTTTTTTTACCATGGAAAAAGGGATGTACGAAGGGTGCTACTAAGACCCTGCCGGTTTTGCAGGACATTGAATATGAAGGGGCTGTGGTTGGGGTGCAGGGTCGGGGTGTTCTTTTTTGATACAATGGGTGTTCGAGATTTATCCTATATTCCGGGTCTAATCAACCGCCATTATGCGCACAAAAACCCTCTTCGCACTGCTTGTGTTCTGCCCCATATTGCTCATTGCCCAGCAAAAGGGCTATTACCGAACGCCCGCCATCCATAAGAATACGGTGGTCTTTACGGCCGAGGGCGATCTCTGGAAATACGATCTCACCACGGGGCTTTCCTCCCGGTTAACAACACACGAAGGGCTGGAAGAGTATCCGCTGTTCTCGCCGGATGGCAAGACGCTCTACTTCACCGGGCAGTATGAAGGCGCCCCGGAGCTCTATTGCATGCCCGCGGAGGGCGGCGTGCCGAAAAGGCTGACCTATGACTATGACGGATATATGAAGGCCACCTGCTTTAGCAACGACGGCAAGGTCATCTACCGGACGATGCGGTATGACCAGCTGCCTACGCCGCAGCTGATGCGGCTGGATGCGACTACCCTTGTCCGTGAACCGCTTCCGCTGGCCGAGGCGTCGGATGGTTGTTACGATGAGGCGGGGGTGTTGTATTTTACGCGGTGGCCCTTTCAGGGAAGTTCGACGAAACGCTATAAGGGCGGGACGATCGAGCAGATCTGGCGATTCGACGGGAAAAGCGAGGCCAGCTGTCTTACCTGCGATTTCGACGGGACGAGCACAAGGCCGATGTTGTATAACAATCGGATCTACTTTTTGTCCGACCGGGATGGAACGATGAACCTCTGGTCGATGGACAAGGAGGGAAAGGGCGTCAGGCAGCAGACCTTCTCAAAGGGTTGGGATCTGCAGTCGCCATCGATCGACGCGGGGAATATCGTGTACCAGAAGGGGGCCGATCTGTGGTTGTTTGACGCGGGTGCGGCTACGGAAAAAATGCTGGATGTGAGGCTGGTGTCGGATTTCGACCAACGCAAACCTCGATGGATAAAAAGTCCGGTCAATTCGATCTCGGACAACGCCCTCTCGCCAAACGGGAACTATGTGGCGCTGATCAGCCGGGGACGGGTGTTTGTTTCGCCGGCGAAGAGTGACCGGTGGGTGGAGGTCAACCGGCGCAGCGGGATCCGGTATAAGGCCGTACAATTCGTCAACGACCGGACGCTGGCGTTGCTTTCCGACGAGAGCGGCGAGTATGAGATCTGGACCGTCAGCGCCGACGGGAGCGAGGCGGGCAAGCAGCTGACGAAGGGGACGAAGACGATGATCCGCAGCTTTGTGGTGAGTCCCGACGGGAAGTTTGTCGCTTATGACGACAAGAACGATGTGTTGCGTATCCTCGAGACGGCGGGTTCGACGGCGGGCTCTACGACGGCCGGCGCTACGGTGAAATATGAATATGGCGAAGCGTATGGCGGGGTCAGCGCCCTGGGCTGGAGCCCGGACAGCCGGTTCCTGCATTTTAACCGGGGACTCGAAGATCAGAATACGCAGATCTGTATCGTCGATACACGCGGGATGAAGATGAGTCCCGTGACGACGACGCGGCTCAACAGCGGCGATCCTGCCTGGTCGGCGGACAGCAACTGGCTGTTCTTTATTTCGGATCGCAACCTGCATACGCGGGTAGGG
>NZ_DASYCH010000097.1:0-23344 GCF_036500295.1 Puia sp.
CCCTGTCCCATATGAGCATACGCCATCGCCCGGAGATCTATAACGAGCCTCCCATCTTCGCCGCCCTCTCCATAAAAGGCATACCCAACGGCGCCAGGGTCCTCGAAGGACCCGTGCCCACCTGGAAATATTTCGGCCCCCGCGGCACCGGCAACGGCCAGGCCGGCGCCACCTACGGCCTGCCAAGATTTCGCCAGGCGGCTTTCGAAGCCCGCTTCCCCTTCGCAACCATCCGCCTCCAGGACGATGATCTCCCGCTGAGAACAACCATCACCGGCTGGAGCCCCTTCTTCCCCAACGATGAAGACAACTCATCCCTCCCCGTAGGCGCCCTCGAATATGCCTTCGTCAACACCGGAACAAAGCCGCTCGAAGCCGTCTTCTCCTTCAACACAAAGAATTTCCTCCGCACCGACGATGCCTCACCCAACAGCATAACCGCATCACCGGGCGGCTTCATCCTGAAAAGCGATAAACCCAAACAGGAAGCGAGTTTCGCCGTCTTCACCGATGAACCCGCCGCCATCGTCGACCACTGCTGGTTCCGCGGCGGCTGGTGGGATCCGCTCACCATGGCCTGGAATACCGTAAAAGAGGGCCGGACAAGAATCACCGCACCCGTCGAAAAAGACGCGCCCGGCGCCTCGCTCTTCGTCCCCTTCACCGTCACCCCCGGCGAAACAAAAACGATAAAACTCCTTCTCGCCTGGTACGTACCCAACTCCTCCCTGCATATCGGCGATTCCCTGCCCGCCAGCGAAACCTACCAACCGTGGTATGCCGGCCGGTTCGCCAACATCGACGAAACCGCCGAATACTGGAGCGGGCAATACAAAAATCTCAAACAAAAGACCACCCTCTTCCACGACGCCTTTCACGCCAGCACCCTCCCCCCGGAAATAATGGAAGCCGTAGCCGCCAATCTCACCATTCTCAAATCCCCAACAGTCCTCCGGCAACGCGACGGCCGGCTGTGGAGCTGGGAAGGCTGCGGCGATGACGAAGGCTGCTGCCATGGATCCTGTACACATGTATGCAACTACGCACAAGCCATCCCCCACCTCTTCCCAAATCTCGAGCGCTCCCTCCGCAACACCGAATTCGGCGAAGACCAGAACGAAGAAGGCCACCAGACCTTCCGCGCCAACATGCCCATCAGCCCCGTAAAACACGACTTCCACGCTGCCGCGGACGGCCAGCTGGGCGGCATCATGAAAGTATACCGCGACTGGCGCATCGCCGCCGACGACAGCTGGCTCACCGCCATCTATCCCCGCGTAAAAAAGAGCATGGACTATTGCATAAGAACATGGGACCCGCGCGAAAAAGGAGTCGTCGAAGAACCCCACCACAATACCTACGACATCGAATTCTGGGGCGCCGACGGCATGTGCACAAGTTTCTACCTCGGCGCACTAAAAGCCATCATAAACATGGGCAGCCATCTCGGGCAGGACGTCACCGCCTACCAATCCCTTTATGAAAAAGGCCGCCAATACATGGAGACCCGCCTCTACAACGGCGAATACTTTATCCAGGAGATCGAATACAAAGGACTCAAAACCCCCGATCCCGCAAAAGCCAGGTCTTTCGGCGGCGACTATTCGCCCGAAGCCATCGATCTCCTGCAAAAAGAAGGACCGAAATACCAATACGGCAAGGGATGCCTCAGCGACGGAGTCCTCGGAGCCTGGATCGGCAAGGTCTGCGGTCTCGAAGAATATCTCGATCCGCAAAAAGTCAAAAGCCACCTGCTCTCCATCCATCGCTACAATCTCCGCAAAGATCTCACCGAACACGCCAACCCCCAACGCCCCGCCTATGCCCTCGGTCACGAAGGAGGTTTACTCCTGTGCACCTGGCCAAAAGGCGGCCGGCTGTCCCTGCCCTTCGTGTATAGTGACGAGGTGTGGACCGGCATAGAGTACCAGGTGGCCTCACATCTCCTGCTCACCGGCAGCCTGGCCCAGGGTCTCGAAATAGTCCGCCTATGCCGCGACCGCTATGACGGCCGCATCCGAAATCCCTTTAACGAATATGAATGTGGCCATTGGTACGCCCGCGCTATGTCGAGCTACGGCCTGCTGCAGGGACTCACCGGCCTTCGCTATGACGCGGTGGAAAAAACGCTGTACGTCCATTCGCAGATCGGCGATTTCACCTGCTTCCTTTCCACCGCCACCGGCTTCGGGACCGTCACGTACCACCAGGGGAAAGCAACGCTCCATGTCGCTCACGGCGCCATCCCCGTCAAAAAGATCATCACATGAAGGTCATAACCCTGTACTATATCATGAAGAACGGCCGCGGCGAACAACTCGAGACGGCAACGACTACCTTTCTCCACGGCTCAACCGCAATTTCCGCGTCTCTGCAGTCTCAACTCGCAGGCCTCCACCCCGGCGATCGCAAAATCATCCAACTAAAAAAAGGCGCCGAAGGCGCCGATGACGACTTCACCTTCGACGTAACTGTCACGGCCATCCGCGATGCAACGCCCGACGAACTCCGCCTCGGCCGATACCTTCCACCCGTAAAGATCCACCTGCAAAGCGGTTTCCTCGGAGCCGGCAAGACCACAGCCATCGAACAAGCCTGTCTACTATTGCTAAAACAAAACACCCCCGTCGCCGTCATCACAAACGACCAGGGCGCCCAACTCGTGGACGGCCATCGCTTCAGCCACCTGGGCATTCCCTCCCGCGAGGTCATCGGGGGCTGCTTCTGTTGCAACTACGACTACCTCGAAGAGAATATCCACTCCCTGACAAGCACAACCCATCCTTCCATCCTCTTCGCCGAATCTGTCGGCTCCTGTACCGATATCATCGCAACAGTCCTGAAACCCCTGCTCCTTCGGCATCCCGAATGGCAGCCAACCGTTTCTATCTTCGCCGACGCCCACCTCCTGGATGATTACACCGCCGATCCAAGCATTCGTTATATCTACGATAAACAGCTCCAAGAAGCGCAGGTGCTCCTCATCACCCGCAGCGAAGCCTTTTCCGCACAATGGAAACAACAGATACAAGCCCGCTACCCCGATAAGATCGTCCTCTTCCACAACTCCTACCACGAACCCGATATCCAACGCTGGCTCGATACACTCGCCGCCCTGCCACCCTGCCCGGCACTCCCATCCCTCGACATCGACTACGAGATCTACGCCGAAGGCGAAGCACGCCTGGCCTGGCTCGATCAGGAAATAGCCATCGACTCCCAACAGATGGCAAACCGACTGATGGAAACCATCGACAATAAAATAAAAAAGGAGAACTATCCGGTAGGCCGCCTGAAATTCTGGCTGACACCCACCACCCTGCTCATCAACGCACGCGTCCAGACCGACCCGCACACGCTTTCACAACTCGTCGCAGACGCCATCGCCGAAACCGCTGCTCAGGACCATCGCCCCATCCACACCATCAGCCACAAAGCCTTCCAGCCAGGCTACCCCCGGCCCACCCATCGCCTGGCCTAATCCAGCGGCTTGACCATGATATTCTTAAAATAAACTTTACTGTTTGGATCATGCCCCTGCAACGCAAACGTCCCGCTCGATAACACCCGCTCCTCACTCCCCTTCTCACGCTTCACATTCTCCGGCTCCGTATAATCCACCACGGTCTTATTGTTGATCTTGATCACGATCCTCTTCCCCTTTACACTCACATACTCGGTAAACCAGACATTATCCTTCACATAAACCTCCTTCACATCCTCGATCCCATACAGACTTCCCGTCCTGCGCCAATCCGTATGCGAGTTATTTACCTGCACCTCATACCCCTTCGCCGGCCAGCCACTCTCCTGATATCGGGTATGAATATAAATCCCCGAATTACTCCCCGGCCTCGTCATCACGTTGGCCCTGAACTCGAAATCCTTGAAGTCATGATTCTGCACCGGCCCCTCGTAGAACAAATGCGCCGTATTGCCATGAGCAATGATACAGCCGCTGTCGACGGAAAAAGTCGCCGCATTCTCCCCCACCTTCCATCCATTCATGGTCTTCCCGTCAAACAACGATACCCATTCGGCCTTTGTCGTAATAGCTGTCGGGCATCCCGCCGGCTTGGCTCCCATCAACAAACAAGCCGCAAATGCACCTAATACGCTTAACTTATTCATATTACATCATATTAGTATGCATTAAATATATCGAAATCTTTCTTTAGCAAATCAACAAATTGTATCTTTCGTATCGAATCCAATATCAATGTCATGACGCAGCTCAAGAAGCTATTCCTTATTGCTATTTGCATAAGCGCAAGCGCATCCCTCCACGCCCAGCTCGAAGTCGCCCAAATTTTTACAAACGGACACTCTTACACCGGCTTCGGTGGTAACCTTCATGTCGGCTTCCCCGTCGCAAAAGGCGATGAGCTCAGCGGCGAGATCGGCATCTACTACTTCGCCCCCAGCCAATCCCATATGGTATTCGTTCCCTTCCTCCTCGGCTACCGCCATACCTTTGATCACAGCGGCACCGGCTTCTACGTCGAACCCATCGCCGGCTACAGCATCGGCGCCACCGACATCCCCAGGGTCGACGCCAACGGCCAGCCCATCTATAACAGCGATGGCAGCGAGGTGGACCAAAAGCTCTCCGGCGCTACCGTCGGCGCGGGCATCGGTTATATCCTGCACAATGCTAACCTCCCCCTCAATTTCGGCCTCCGCTTCGAGCATATCTTCGTTTCCGATAACCCGTCACCAAACGTGCTGGCCTTCCGCGTCTCCTGGTCCGTCCTCACCGCCCGTCGTCTGGCAGCTCATTAAAACAGGATCCTATCGCAAAAACATCACGCTATCGCTCGATAACCAGTCCCTCCAGATCATCCAGTCTCGCCACCAGCCCCCAGGAATAGAAGTTTCCCCTTATTCCCACCATCAATTCATTATCCCCCGCCTTCAACGGGACACTCACGGTCGAATTCTCAATGGATAATCGCCCATTCGGAACCTTCACCGCCGGAAACCCAAAAATGTTCTTATCCGCATAGATCAACCGGCCATTTACAAACATCGAGATATCATCCAGGAACCCCAATCGCAGCTGCACCGTCTTCGCCTCCTTGGCATGTAGGGTAGTCTTCAAAAACATCATCCTCGACACCGCCATCGACGAAGTCCCCCCAAAGATCCGGCTCAGATTCACAAACCCACGCCGCTCGGCATCGATCGGCCGCCATACCGCATGTTCACCCGGGATCCCCCTGATCCCCAATCTACCCGCCAGCATCTTGTTTTCTCCCGCCGTATCCGGCTCCGTCATCTGCCAATGCCGCAGATAGCGCGAATCAAAATCCGTGGGGTCCAGATCCGGTTCCGGCGAAAGCCCCTCCACCTGCCCCGGCTTCACCACCAGATTACTGATGATATGCTTCCCCTGGAACGCAAACGTCCCGTGCGTCGTGTTCCCCTCAAGATAAGGGACCGCAAGCGTCGGCCGCTCCCCCAAATGGTTCACCCAGACCCGCATCTGCTTGCCTGATAAAATGATTTTCACATGGTTAGGCTTATTGGTCGAAAAGTCCGAAAAGGTCTGATAGTGCGGCAGGGCATCCCAGTACATCACCCCCTTGACGATCGGGGTATACTGCACGGCTTCCATCACATAGGGATGGTCATGAGCCCAGGTCGTCCTGAAATAAAAAGTTTCATTCTCCAGACTGTCCTGCAGGCGGAAGTAGAATATGGAAAACACATCGTCCGTCGGTATATCGTCAAACTCGATCGTCCCATCCCCAAAATCCATGTCCTTCAGCTGCACAAACCACCGGCCATCGACGATCTTCATCCGCGAAACTCCCGCGCTGTCGTCAAATACCACCGCCCCATCCGCAAATTTCCAGGCCTCAGGTTTCAATGGCACCACCTTCGGGCTCATTTCGCCGCTCTTCGCGACCGTCTTCTTCTGCGCCATGGCTGCAAATCCCCCCAGTAATAAGCCAATACAAACAATTCTTTTCATGTCTTTTTGCGCAAATATGCCCGCCAGACTGCCAAAATCCCTATTCAAACCCATTTCAAATCCATTCAACTCAAAAAAAGAGCAGTAACTTCTTTTTAATTATATTGAGGGGACAAACTGCAATTATGAGAAAACTCCTCGCGGCCCTCTGCCTCGGAATGATGCTTACCTCCATGGCTTACTCCCAATCCCAGCCACGCTGGATCATGCAACCCACCCTGTCCCCCGACGGCAAATGGATCGCCTTCGGCTATAAAGGCAACCTCTTCAAGGTCGCATCCACCGGCGGCGCCGCGACTCCCCTTACCATCAGCAGTTCCTACAACGGCTATCCCGTATGGAGCCGTGACGGCAGGAACATCGCCTTCGCCTCCGATCGCTATGGCCAGTTCGATGTCTACATCATGAGCTCCAACGGCGGCGAAGCCACCCGCCTGACGGTCAATTCCGCCCGTGATATCCCCTACGACTTCAGCCCCGACGACCAGCAGGTGATCTTCGGCACCGACCGCCACGACATCTATACCTCCGCCCGCTTTCCCGGCGACAACTACTGGATGAAGCTCTTCAGCGTACCCGTCAAAGGCGGCGCAAGTCTCATGCTCAACAGCGCAGGAACGGAATTCGTCCACTACAACGACAAGGGCGATAAATTCATCTTCCAGGACCGCAAAGGCTATGAAGACCCCTGGCGCAAACACCACACCTCCGCCGTCACCCGCGACATCTGGGTCTGCGACAACAACAAACACGAATACACAAAGGTCTCCGATTATAAGGGCGAAGACCGCGAACCCGTCTGGGGCAAGGGCGATGTATTCTATTATCTCAGCGAACGCAACGGCAACCAAAATCTCTACAAAAGCAACCTCGCCAATACAAAAGATCCGCAACAACTCACCCATTTCGATAAAAACCCCGTCCGCAATCTCTCCCGCAGCACCGACGGGCTCCTCGCCTTCACAGAGAATGGCGATCTGTATACACTCAAAGAAGGCGAACAGCCACAAAAACTCGCCATCACCCTGGACGCCGATTTCAGCGGTGACGAAACCACCATCCTTCCCGTAAAAAGCGAAGCCGCCGAAATGGCCATCTCCGCCGACGGGAAACAGGTGGCCTTTGTCTATCGTGGCGATATCTTCGTCACCTCCGCCGACGGCGCCACCACCCGGCGCATCACCAACACCCCCTACCAGGAACGCATGGTGGAGTTCAGCCCCGATGGCCGGTCCCTCCTGTACTCCGTCGAACATGAAACCTCCTGGGATATCGAACAGGCATCCATCACGTCAAAGACAGAACCCTATTTCTTCGCCGCCACCCTCCTGACCACCACCCCGGTCATCGCATCCGGAAAAGATGAGTTCCAGGGCGTCTATTCCCCCGACGGAAAAAAGATCGCCTATCTCGAAGAACGGAATATCCTCAAAACCTATGACCTCGCCACAAAAGCCACCAATACCCTCATCCCCGAAGGCGTGAATTATTCCTATGCCGACGGTGACCAGTATTTCTCCTGGTCCCCCGATGGCAAATGGCTCCTCGCCCAGTCCGGCGAAGGCGGCGGCTGGCAGTCCCGCGAGGTCGTACTCCTAAGGGACGACGCCTCGGGCAAAAGAACAAACCTTACCTGGAGCGGTTTCGACGACCTGCGTCCGCAATGGGGGATCGACGGAAAAATGATGTACTGGATGAGTAACAAGAACGGCCTGAAGAACCTCAGCCGCGGCGGCCAGACCGACGTCTATGCAATGTTCTTCGACCAGAAGGCATGGGACCGGTTCGGGCTCAACAAAGAAGACTTCGATCTGAAGGTCGAAATGGAAAAGAAAGACACCGCCAGCAAAAAACCAACCTTCCCCCTTGAACTGAACCTGCGAAATCTCGACGAACGCACCCACCGGCTCACCAACACCTCCACGATGTTTTCGGGGGCAAAGCTGTCAAAAGACGGCGAAAAACTCTACTATCTCGCGGCATACGAAAAAGGTTTCGATCTCTGGGTTGCCACCCTTCGCACCCATGAAACAAAACTGCTCGCAAAACTCGACGCAAACGGCGGCCGCATCGAAATGACCCACGATGGGAAGTCCCTCTTCGTTCTCGCCGGCGGCTCCATCTATAAGGTCAACACCGAGGACGGCAAGGTCTCTCCCGTAAAGATCAACGCCGAAATGGAGCTCAACGCCTCCGCCGAACGCGCCTATATCTTCGACCATGCCTGGAAGCAGGTAAAGAAAAAGCTCTTCGATCCGAAACTGCAGGGCGTGGATTGGGACTATTATCACACGGCCTACCGCCAGTTCCTGCCTCATATTAATAACAACTACGACTTCCAGGTCCTGCTAAGCGAGTTCCTCGGCGAACTCAACGCCTCCCACACCGGCGGCCGCTATAGCCCCGATTTCCCCAACGGCGACGAAACCGCTGCCCTCGGACTCTTCTATGATCTCGGCCGCAAAGAGAACGGCCTGCTCGTAAAAGACGTCATTGCCGGCGGCCCCTTCGACGTCGACGGCACCCATATGGCGCCCGGCATGATCATCGACAGGATCGACGGCAACTCCATTACCCCGAACGCCGACTGGTCAGCCCTGCTCAATCATAAAGCCGGCCAGCTTACCCTCATCAGCTTCCACGATCCAAAAAACAATACCACCTACGAGGAAAGTGTAAAACCGATAAAGCCGCGCGTCGAAACATCCACCCTGCTCTACAACCGCTGGACCCGCCACATGGAACACCTGGTCGACAGCCTCTCCGGTGGCCGCATCGGCTACGTACACGTACGAAGCATGGACGATCCCAGCTTCCGCGTCACCTTCGACAAGGTGCTTGGAAAAAATATCGATAAAGAAGCGCTCATAGTAGACACCCGCTACAACGGCGGCGGATGGCTGCATGACGATCTCGTCACCTTCCTCGGCGGAAAACTTTATTTTACGCTCCATCCCCAAAACCATACAACAAAAGGCGGCGAATCCCTCAACAAATGGACAAAACCAAGTTGCGTGGTAATGAGCGAAGGGAATTACTCCGATGCCTTCATGTTCCCCTATGCATACAAGGAATTGGGCATCGGCAAGCTCGTAGGCATGCCCGTAGCAGGCACCGGCACCGCCGTCTGGTGGGAGACCCAGATCAACCCCCGGATCGTATTCGGCATCCCGATGGTGGCAAGCTATGGCGCAGGCGAAGATCATCCGACGGAGAATCACCAGCTCGAACCCGACATCCGGGTCAACGATGACTATAACAAGATCCTCATGGGCGAGGACCAGCAGATCGAAGCCGCGGTGCAGCTACTCATGCATCACTAAAAACTCCGACCTTTACTCTTATGATTATCCGCAAAAAAGAAAACTGGTTCCGGATGCTCTTCATCTGGCGGGGAGACGTACTCCCTCAACTCATTCCCCGCCTGAGCATCCTGTTGATCCTCTCGATCGGCATCGTCTGGTTTCAGGACGTGATAGTCAAATACAAGCTCCATCTCAATCCCGCTCCCTTCACCCTCTTCGGCATCGCTCTCGCCCTCTTCCTCGGCTTCCGCAACAGCGCCAGCTATGACCGCTTCTGGGAAGGCCGCAAACTGTGGGGCAGCCTCATCAATACCACCCGCAGCCTCACCCGCCAGGTACTCACCCTGCCCCTGCAAACCCGCGACGTAAAAGAGACCAGCCTCTTTGTGAACTATCTCATCGCCATAGCGTATGTGACAAAACACCAGCTCCGCGGCACCGATCCGGCGGCAGACATGGATCGCCTCCTGCCCGCAAGCCTTTCCATCCGCGTAAAAGCGGCTCGCTATAAACCCCATCTTTTGATAAGAGAACTGGGCCACTGGATCCAGTCAGCCCGGCTTCGCGGGAATATCGACACCATCGCTCAGCAATCTTTTGACAGCAATCTCAACCTGCTGTCGGATATCGTCGGCGGCTGCGAACGCGTGGCCTCCACCCCGATCCCCTATAGCTACAACGTGCTCCTGCACCGTACCGTCTACATCTATTGCTTCTTCCTTCCCCTCGGCCTCGTCGACAGCCTCGGCTGGATGACTCCGGTCATCGTCGTCTTCATCGCCTACACCTACGTCGCCCTCGAAGCCATTGCAGACGAACTCGAAAACCCCTTCGGCCTCCATCCGAACGACATCGCCCTCGATGCCATCTGCCGCACCCTCGAAAACTCCCTCCTCGAACTGGACAACCGTCCCATCCTCCCCGATTCGCAATCCGGCGACACCCTCATTATCACCTAGCCATTGACGCTAGTTCAATGCCTCCTTGTTATACTTATTCCGGTAATCCACCGGCGACATCGACGTCACCTTCCTAAAGATATCCCGAAAGGCCTTCGTATCATTATAACCCACCTCATACATCACCTCCCCAACCGTCTTCCGGCTCATCTCCAACTGCCGCTTCGCCGCTTCGATCTTCACCCGCTGCCAGTACTCCAGCACAGTGTTGTTCGTCGCCTTTTTGAACCGGCGCTCAAACGTTCGCCGGGCGATCCCAAACTTCTCACAAAGCTCATCCACCGTGATCTTATCCTGATAATTTGACTCGATATATTCCTGCACCCTGACGATATCGGGATCATTGTGAACCTTCTGCCCCTTGAAAATACTAAACGGCGACTGACTGTTCCGGTCGATATCCAACACAAAGAACTTGGAGGCCAGGATCGCCATCTCCCGGCTGGTATATTTCTCCACCAGGTACAACAACAGGTTCCAATAGGAATTCGCCCCGCCGCTCGAATAAACGCCACTCTGATCGGTGACGATCTTGTCGTCCGTCAACTCCACCTCGGGAAACCGGGTCCGGAACTCGTTGGCAAAAAGCCAGTGCGTGGAACAGGCCTTGCCGTTCAGCAGCCCCGTCTCGGCCAGCAGAAACGCGCCAAGACAAAGACTGGCCACCTCGCTCCCACCCTTATAGTGATCGACAACCCACGGTACAAAATCCCGGTTCAACTGGATCGCCATATCGAGATTACCGCTGATGGCCGGAATGATGATAAGGTCCGGCTTGCGCGCATTGGCAAGCACCGCATCGGTATGTATCGAGAAAAGACCGTCCGTCACCCTTACTTCCGGCGAAAGCCCGACAAGCTGAACGTTAAACACCGGACTACGGCCGGTACTCTTCATGAATTCATTCACAGCCGTAAAGCAATAGCGGGGATCTGCGACAGCTTCGACAACGGCGGTTTCCGGGACAAGGATGGCGATTTGCTTCATGGCAGTCCATTTTTTTTGAATGATAAAGATAACCCCAATCCCTGTCGCAAACAACCCCTTTAATTGACGTATTCCCACATTTTCGAATCCATAAAGAGACGCTAGCTTTGTAGGATCAAAATCAAAAAACAATGGAACCCTACCACCTGGACCACGACATCCGCCTCTGTTGCGTCTCTGCAAAGAGCTTCCCCGATGGGGTAATGGCTGCGTTTCAACGGATAATGAACATCTTTCCCGACCAGCAGGGACATCGCCGGCTGTTTGGCGTCTCCTGGCCCGACGGAAAAGGAAGTATGGTCTATAAGGCTGCGGTGGAAGAGGAATATAAAGGGGAAGCCGAAGAGCTCGGATTGGAAAGCTATCTGCTGAAAAGCGGCGAATACCTGAGCACTACGGTCCACAATTTCATCAACGATATCCCATCCATCGGCAACGCCTTCCGCCAGCTCGTCGAAGCCCCGGGCGTCCACCCCAATACCATCGGAGTGGAAGAATATATCAGCAATTCCGCTGTCCGCTGCATGGTCCCGATGTTCATGGCAACCGCTCCCTCAAATAATTAACCCGATGATCAAAACTGCCCCTCCGTTTTTGATACATTCGGTGTCCCGTCCTATCTTTACGAATGACTGCATCCATTCACATCCGCCCGGCTACCACGGCCGATCTTCCCGTCCTCCGACAATTCGAACAGGGCGTCGTCACCACTGAACGCCCTATGGATCCCACGATCAAAGAAGGCCCCGTCAACTACTACGACCTGCCGGCCATGCTCGCCTCCCCCGATGTCCAGCTCCTCGTCGCCGAACTCGACGGCCACCTCATCGGCTCCGGTTACGCCCGCATCGAAAAAGGCCGCCTCTACCTCAAACATACCCACCACGCCTACCTCGGCTTCATGTACGTCCATCCCGCCCACCGCGGAAAAGGCGTGAACCGCCTCATCATCGACAACCTCACGGCATGGGCCCGCACCCGCAACATCACCGAACTCCGCCTCGACGTCTACCAAGTCAACGAATCCGCCATCCGCGCCTACGAAAAGGCCGGCTTCACCCGCCACCTGATCACCATGCGTGCCCCGGTAAAAGGTTAAGCAATCGTTTGCGCCTCCAAATCCCTCCCGAATCCCCTAAGTTTGACAAACACCAGCGCCATCATGAATAGAAAATCCTTCCTCCGCAACAGCAGCCTCGCAGCCCTCGCCTTCGCCGCAAGCCCTTCGGCGAAAGCCATCAACACCCCCGCCCGCGAAGCCAAAGCCAAAACCAACGATGCCCTTCTCAGGCCCCTCCACTTCGCCGGCCCAAAGATCCGCCTGGCCATCCTCGGCACCGGACTCCGCGGTCAAAGCCATCTCAGCCTCCTGCTGCGCCGTGACGACGTAGAGATCGTGGCAATCAACGACGTCGACGACTACATGCTCACCCGGGCAAAGTCCATCATCGCAAAATCCGGCAAGAAACAACCCCAGGTCTATACCGGCAGCCCCTACGCCTGGCAGGACCTGCTCAAAAAAGAACAACTCGACGCCGTCCTCATCGCCTCCCCCTGGGAATGGCATAAGCCCATGATCATCGGCGCCCTCGAAGCAGGCTTGAAATACGTAGCCACCGAGGTCATCCTCGGCATCACCCTCCAGGATCACTGGGATGTAGTAAAAGCAGCCGAAAAATACAACGCAAACGTCATGATGCTGGAAAACGTCTGCTATCGCAGAGACGTCATGGCCATCCTCAATATGGTCCGCCAGGGCCTCTTCGGCGAGCTCATCCACCTCCAGGGCGGCTATCAGCATAATCTGCAGGGAATAAAATTCAACAACGGCCAGCCAAACGGCGGCGTCGGCTGCGAATTCGGCGAGAAAGCCTTCTCCGAAGCCCGCTGGCGCACCGAACACGCCGTACATCGCAATGGAGATCTGTACCCCACCCATGGCATCGGTCCCCTCGCCCATTATATCGATATCAATCGCGGCAATCTCTTCACCACCCTCTGCTCCTTCTCCACAAAAACCCGCGGCCTCCATGACTATGTCGTCCGGCACTGCGGCGAGAACCACCCCAGCGCAAAAGTGAAGTTCAAACTCGGCGACATCGTGACCACGTCTATCAATTGCGCCAACGGCGAAACCATCCTCCTCCAGCACGACACCAACCTCCCCCGCCCCTACTCCCTCGGCTTTCGCGTCCAGGGTACCAACGGACTATGGATGGATGTGGCAAACGGCGTCTACGTGGAAGGCCAGTCAAAAGAAGATGAATGGGACGCGGCAAAAACCTGGCTGGAGAAATATGACCACCCGCTGTGGCGACGCTACACAAACGAAGCGGAAGGCGCAGGCCATGGCGGCATGGACTTCTTCGTGAGCCACGCCTTCATAGAGTCCGTCAAACGCAAAACACCTACCCCCCAGGACGTCTATGACGCAGCCGCCTGGAGCGCGATCACCCCACTCAGCGAACAGTCGATCGAACTGGGCAACGCAACCGTCCCCTTCCCCGATTTCACCGGCGGCCAATGGATGTACCGCAAACCCACCTTCGCCCTCAACGACGAATATTAACCCTGCATCTCCCGCACCTCTGCATACCCGTCGAACTCATAGATAGGACAGCTGCTTGCGATCGCCGTCGCCTCATCGAGGCTTTCGGCCTTCAATAACAAAAATCCTCCGACGATCTCCCTACCGATGCGGTAGATACCGTCGACGATCTCCCCATTTTCATAAATGATCCTGCCGGTCAGCGTCAAGCCGCTGCCCCCGGCAATCCGGCCCTTGCTGCTCCACTCTTCAAACCAGCTCTTCCAGTTCGCCCGATGCCGGCTGATCTCCTCCTCGGGGTGCATACCCTCCCGCCCGTCCCGCTCACGAAATAAAATGATATAGTTGTTCATACCGCAAAGATACATCGGTTTCGATATAAATACATCGAAACCGATGTATTTATGATACCTTTGAGGCATGATCACCTCCTTCCAGCTATCCCGGCTCATCGGCCGCATCGCTACCATCCAGCGCACCCTGCTCCGCCTCGCGCTCCGCGAATCGCCCGGCATCGAGCCCGAATGGTATTACTTCCTCCACAGCATCGCCGACCGATCCGAAGTCCGTAAAACGGACATCATCAGCTACCGCCTCATCCTCGAACCCACCACCGGCATCGACATCCTAAACCGCATGATCCGCGCCGGCCTCCTCGAAGAAAGACCCGATCCGCAGGACGGCCGCGCCCGCCTCCTCCGCCTCACAAAAAAAGGGACCTCTACCCTGAATAAGGCCCAGCAGCAGGCGCAAAAGATCGCCCATCTCCTCTACGGAGACGACTCTATGCCACCAACCATAAATATGCTGGAAGAAATCGAAAAGACGTTCAGCAGAATATTGACGGAACAGAAACCAAGGACCTTCAGCCAGCTTACCAGCGCCTTGTAAGCCCCGCCTACGCGGCATCACGGAAACGTCGAATCCGGCAGCACAGCCTTCATAGGAAAATAATCGATCGTCGACAACGCCAACGCCGGATCCCGCGCCATAAACTCCTTCAGCTCCTCCACATTGTCCACCCCAGCAACCCCCATCCCAAAAGGACCCGCCGCATCCATCACCGGCCCATAAACGACAAGCTTACCCTTCAGCTGGAACTCCCGCCAATAGATCGCGTGCCGCATCATGATCCCCCGTTCCTCATCGGTCATCGTCTGGATAAAATCGGCCCTGACGGGATTCAGCCGTAAAAAAAAGTACAGTTTTTCCATATCCCTTAAAGATAATAGAATGCTACCACATTTCAGCCCCGGCACCTACCTTGCCCAACCACCTACTGACACGACAATGTTTGGAATATTTAAAAAAGATCTCGCCCCCCAGAGTCCGCTGAAGGACGACCGCCGCAAATGGCTGGAAGAATCCTTTCATTGGCTTACCACCTCTTTCCAACACCAATCCTTACTCCGGCGCAAAGTCCTGACGCCCCACCACTCGGACTTCCCGATCCGCTACAACGGCGACCCGCAAACTGCCGCCGATACCCTCGACATCCTGGCCGCACAAATGGAGATCGCCCCCGACGATATAATCCTTGAATTCTACGACGACACCATCAACCAGATCTCTACCGGCTCACCCACCGGCACCAAACTCTCCCTGGCTTCATTCAGTAGTGCCGACCAGCCCACCGAACCATCCGAGACCCCCTCTTACAGCAGGAATGCAGCCGGTAAATACTCGATCACGCTTAAAAAGTCCCACTTACAACGCCCGGAACACCTGGTAGCCGTGCTCACTCGCGAACTCACCTGTATAAGACTGTTGGGCGAAGGGCGGATCACCACCACGGATGAAGCCCTCATCGACCTGACCACAGTCGTCTTCGGCCTCGGCATCTTCAACGCCAACGCCGCCTTCAATAGCCAGGAACTCCGCATCACCGGCAAAAACGCCCGGCTCACCCAAATGGAATGGGGCTATGGCCTGGCCCTCTTTGCCCACCTTCGCAGCGAGAAAAAACCGGCCTGGATAGAACATCTCGTCAGAAATATAAGATCGGATTTCCTCAAAAGCGAACAATATATCGCTTACCATCACCCTCAATAACCCCCAAAAACGCGAAAGGCGGTCCCCTTTAAAAGAGGATCCGCCAATGGCTGAAAGTGAAAACCGTCCGTAATTCGTTTTTGGTAGGTCAGCAACGGTACACAAAAATACACCCCGGAGGCCTCCCGGAAAATACCACTTTGGTGGAATTTTTTCTACATTTTACCGCTAAACATCAGGTGAAACAGCTGTTTTCAGCCCTTTTCGGGTCTGGCAGGGTTTTTCGATGAGAAAGGATAAACACACATCATGAAACATACGATCAAAAATATCCTCAGCATAGCCCTTTTCCTGGGCGTCACCGCCTTCGCACTAACGGGCTGCTATGAAACTCACTATTATCATCAATATCACCACCATACGCGTGACTGGTACGGTCGTCACCATACCCCGCCACCCGCAGGCGTAGACTTCAATGTCGACATCCACAATTAACCAACATATTTATCGGGACGGTTCATGGTTAGACCCGGGGGCATCGCCTCCGGGTCGTTTTTTTACAACCGCCATATTCTCTTCGGGATTCACCCGCCGCTGCTCTGAAGATCCTACGGGTCATGGGTATGTTTTTGTTGACAATATAATAAAATCCCGCCATCGTTTCTGGAAAACACCAGCAACGGTCCACGTGCCGTTCGCAACACCTTCCCATCCCTCACCTCTCCCTCCAGCCTCAACCCCGATTCGTTCATCGGCAACGCATGCAAACCCGGCCGGCAGTCCCCGGAGGCATCCCCGCAAAAACCCGTTCGCCCCCCCATGACACCCTCGCCAACCAACAAGCTGCCATAGCTGGCATCATACCTGCCCTCATAAGGCAACACCCCGTAGAAATTACCCGCCGCAATCACATCCTTCATCCCATCCCCATTCCAGTCCCCCGGCACAAACGCAAACACCGGCGACCACTGCACCTCCTTCGGCAACGGACTCAGCGAAAAGCCATCCGCCCCGGTATTGGTCAGCAACATCGAAGAAAGACATTCGGCGCTAAGCACGGTCGCCCCGTCCAAGCGGTCTCCAAACACCTCCTCCACCGTCTTCCCGGCAAACCCCGCATAACTGTTATAGCGCTTCCGGATCAACGCCGGCAGATGTTTCTCCAACTCGTCCTTACCCAGAAAGGGATAATACCTGCCCCCCTTCTCCACCGCCAGTATCGGGTCCTCCACCCCATTTTCATCAAAATCCCCGACATACAACCGCAGCGGATATCGCGTCGAAGCTCGCAGCTTCGAGTTCTCCCCCCAGTTACCCGCCAGCAGATCGGGCTTTCCATCTCCGTTGACATCGGCCACACAAATACTTTCCCACCATCCTGTCGTATGCCCGAGCCCAAGCGCCGCCGTCCGGTTCTCCAGCCTCCCGCCATAATTCATAAACACCGTCACCGGCATCCACTCACCGACTATGACAAGATCTTCCCATCCATCCTTGTCGATATCCACCCACACGGCCCCTGTCACCCTCCCCACCTTCGCAAGCCCCGGCGCCCTCGCGGCATCAGCCACCGTAAAATTCCCCTTACCATCGTTGAGCAAAAGACCCGACACCGGCGTCTCGCCAATCCGCCCATAATAGCTGCTGCCGCCTATAAAAAGATCGATATCGCCATCATGATCGAGATCCGCGGCAACCACGACGGCCTTGTTCGCGGGGACACCCGGCAATACCGGCCCCTTTCGAAAATGCCCATGCCCATCGTTGAGATAGACCCGGTCGACAAGCCCGGCCGATCCATCCGGGAGTTCATTCCCCCCGCTCACCACCACAAGATCAGGATGCCCATCGCCGTTCACGTCGGCAAACACCGCATCCCCATCCGGACAAAAACTGTCGGCGGCAAACAACGCCGTATCCACCGGCACAAAACGCCCCCAACTATCCTGCCGGAAAAGACTCCCCCGTTGCCGCATACTCCCGCAAATAAAAATATCGTCAAGCCCATCTCCGTCGATATCCGCAACGGCCAGCTTCGGCCCCCGCGTCGACTGCTGATGCGGCATCAACGGCTGTACATCAAGGTCATTAAATGGATCAGCCACCCGTCGGTACGGCAGCCCGATCGAATCGGTAACTTCCCTCAACAAACCCGTCACAAACCCCGCTTCTCCGCCGACCGTCTCCACCTGTCGACCCGTCCCAGCCGCACCAGTCCCCGGCCAAGCCGAACTCCACGCCGACGGCCACATCCCCCCATGCCCCACCACCGCATCGCGGTGATCCACCACCAGCCGCCGGTCCGCCCGCACCTCGGTCATCACCTGCCGCTTCCCATCGGGCCAGTCCACCTCCAGCGTGTCAACCACCCGCTCCCGCCCAAGCCCAAAATGCACCGGTCCCAGCGACCCGCTCTCAAATCCCCGCGTCACCGAATGATATCCATATTGCACCCTCCCCCGCGCCCGGACAGCCACCTTCGCCCCGATCCCAAACAGATTCCCCGCAGGTCCCCGCAAATCCACATCCAGATAGTGCCGGTCATCGCCAACGCCATTATTCCGGTACACCATGGCAACCCCATTCACCGTATTCACCACCAGGTCCAGACGCCCGTCATTATCCAAATCCGCATAGGCCGCCCCATTCGAAAAAGCCGGATGATCAAAACCCCACTCGACACTTCGGTCCGTAAACACAAGACTGTCCGTCCCCTGGAATAAAAAACAGCTCATCTTCCCCGACGGCATTTTCTCCACCGTCGCCACATCGGCCGCCCGACCGCTCTGCAGGGCCGAAGCGATCGCCCCCGACGACATAAACTTCAGCACATCCAGATCATTCGGCCGGCGCTGGATACCATTGGAGATAAAAATATCCTTCCAGCCATCATTGTCGAAATCGGCCGCCAGCGGACTCCAGCTCCAATCCGTCGCCGCCACTCCTGCATAAAGCCCGATCTCACTAAACTTCATCCCCCCACCCGTGTTCAGCTGAAGACAGTTGCGCGAATACTGATAGTGATAGCCATAGCTCATCTTCAGCTTATATACACTAAGCGGATCATCCCCCGTCGACGTCTTTAGCACATCCTCCCGCAGCGGTAACATATCCAGAGTGATAAGGTCGAGCCACCCGTCATTGTTGATATCGGCCATATCGCTACCCATCGAAAACCGGCTCTCATGCCCAAAAGCCCGGCGATTGATCTCCGAAAAAGTTCCGTCCCGGTTATTGAGATAATAATAGTCGTTCTCATGAAAATCATTGCTCACATAAATATCATCCCAGCCGTCATTGTTCAGATCCCCAACCACAACGTTCAACCCATACCCGACCACGCTGCTGAAGATGCCCGCCGCCTGCGTCACCTCGACAAAATGCCTTCCACCCGCAACGCTATCGTTCCGGAAAAGCTTGTCCCCGCTCACGTCGCTGTGCACCCGCCGCTCACTGGTATCTCCATAACTTTCGTTCGAATGAACCGAATGATTAACGATAAAACAATCCAGATCGCCATCATGATCGTAATCAAAAAAGACAGCCTGCGTATTAAATCCCAATACATCCAACCCATAGGCGGCTGCCCGCTCCGTAAAAGTCCCGTCATGATTATTGATAAACAACTCATTCTTCCCGTGAAACCCCTTGTATCCACCTACCTCCGAAACATAGATATCCGGCCACCCGTCGCCATTCACATCCGCTACCGTTACACCCGTCTTCCAGTTGCCGGCTCCCTGCACCCCCGCCCGGACCGTTACATCCTCAAAATGAAAATCCCCCCGGTTATAATAAAGGACATTCGAACCCTGGTTACTCACAAAAAACACATCGGCAAGCCCATCCCGGTTAAAATCCGCGATAGCCACACCCCCGCCATTATAATAATAGAGATAGTCAAGGATATTCAAACTGTCCGTGTCCAGCACGGAATTCTGAAAACGGATTCCCGTCCTGTCCGCCGGCATCAGTTCGAAAACGGCTTTCTTCGGCCGGCTGCAACCCGCACCAAAAACAAGGGCCGCAAAAAAATATAGCTGGATCCTACTCAAATCAGATATTCCCTTTCTTTAGTTCACCCATCGCAAAATCGACGGCCCGCGCCGTCAAGGCCATATAGGTCAGCGACGGGTTCTGACAGGCCGCACTCGCCATACAGGCCCCGTCCGTTACAAAAACATTCGGCGCATCCCACACCTGGTTATGCCCATTCAGAACCGAAGTCTTCGGGTCCCGGCCCATCCGCGCAGTGCCCATCTCATGGATACCCTGACCCATCGCATATTTATCACTGTCCCAGGTCGTGATATTCTTCACCCCGGCCGCATCGAACATGGCCACCAGCTCTTTCACGATGTCCTTCCGCATCTTCAGCTCGTTATCCTTCAATTCGGCATCCATCGCCAACACCGGAAGGCCCCACTTGTCTTTAACGGTCTTATCAAGATAGATCCGGTTCTCATGATAGGGCAGTATTTCTCCGAATCCCGTCGCGCCGATCTCCCAGGGACCTGGCTCCGTCATTGCATGCTTATAATCGGCGCCGATATTCATCTCCGCCACATCCCGGCTCCATCCCTCCCGGCTCGCACTTCCCTGGTACCCATAACCGCGGAGAAAATCACGCTTGTCGCCGAAAAGATTGACAAACCGCGGGATGTAAAATCCGTTCGCCCGCCGGCCATAATAATATTTGTCTTCAAATCCTTCTACACTTCCCTTCGCCCCAAGCATATAATGGTGATCCATGACATTATGCCCAAGCTCCCCGCTGCTGCTTCCAAGTCCGTCAGGCCAGACATCCGTCGCCGAATTCATCAGCACCCAGGCGCTGTTCAACGCCGAAGCATTCAAAAATACGATCCTGGAAGTATACGTATACGTCTTATTGGTCTCTGCATCCAGCACCTCCACTCCCGTTGCCCGCTTCTTGTCCTTGTCATAAAGGATTCTCGTAACGATGGAATACGGCCTTACCGTCAGGTTTCCCGTCGCCACTGCCGCCGGCAGCGTGGAAGACTGCGTACTGAAATAGCCGCCAAAAGGACAACCCTCCCAACAGCGGTTGCGAAACTGGCACTGAGTCCGTCCCGGTATCGCCGCCGTCAGGTTCGCCGTCCGGCCGATAAACAGATGACGCTGCCCTTTAAAAGCCGCCTTGATCCGCTGCTGTACATCCTTCTCCACACAGTTGAGGTCCATCGGCGGCAGATAATGTCCGTCCGGCAACTGGGGCAGCCCCTCCTTTGACCCACTGATCCCCGCAAACTTCTCGACATAAGTATACCAGGACTCCAGATCCTTATAGCGGATCGGCCAGTCTATCGCGATCCCATCCTTTCCATTGGCCTCAAAATCAAAATCGCTCCACCGGTAGCTCTGCCGTCCCCAAAGGATCGACCGCCCGCCCATCTGATAGGCCCGCCACCAGGTAAACGGCTTGACCTCGACATAAGGACATTCCTTCTCATTGGCCCAATAGTCGATATTGAACTCATGCGCCGCCGTCCCATAGGCGGCCCAGTACCGGGAAAGCACTGGTCTGTCTTTCTCCATGGCCATAGTGGCATTCCCCCGGTGCGGGAAATCCCAGGGATTCTTGTCGGCGCTTTTATAATCCTTGATATGCTCAAAAGGCCGGCCCCGCTCAAGCATCAACACCTTCATCCCTTTCTCCGTCAGTTCTTTTGCCGCCCAGCCACCGCTGATCCCGCTTCCGATGACAATCGCATCATAGCTGTTCATACCATTATTTTTTAAAATGAGAGAATAATCGAATAGAATCATTGTTCATCGCAACGATAACACAGTTCCGCCCACCAACCTTCAGATCCCGGATATCCCGCACCGCCCCCTTCACAAAGAACCCGCTCCGGGTCGCCGGCACCGCCGCAAAGCCTCCCTTCCCATCCCCCTTCAACAGTAACCCATAACTCGCATCATAGATCCCCACCTCCGGCTTCGACTCATAAAAATTCCCACCCACCAACAGGTCCGCATGCCCATCCCCATCGTAATCCCCCACCGACACCCCATACACCGGCGACAACTGCGCCGCCCCCGGCAACGCCCTCTTCTCAAAACCTCCCCGCGCATCATTCACAAACACACAACTCCGCAACTCATAGGCATCCAGCTTCACCGCCCTGGCCAACTGCTCCGCACCAAAGATATCCTCCACCGTCTGTTCCTTGTATTGCTCATACCGCAGGTATTTCTTCTTCAACCCCGGCAACGCCGCCACCAGGTCATGCCGCAGACACATCGGATATTGTTTATCCCCATTGTAACAGCAGACAATCTGTTCCACCGTTCCGTTCTCGTCAAAATCGCTCACATACATCGTCACCGGTTTGCTCCGGCTCGCCCGGAACCTCGAGTTCAACCCATGATTGCCCGCGATCAGGTCCGGCCACCCATCCCCGTTCACATCCGCCACCACCAGCCGGTTCCACCACCCATTGCTGCTGTCCAGCCCCGCCGGGAAAACTTCCTTCAATCCCTCCTTGCTATTATGAAACACCCGCAACGGCTGATACTCCCCCGCCACCACCAGGTCCGGCCGCCCGTCCCGGTCATAGTCGAACCACTTCGCATCCGTCACCATCCCCGCCTTCAACAGCTCCGGCGCCACGATCCCCGTCACATCCGTAAAATGACCCTTGCCGTCATTCTGCAACAGATACCCCTTGCAGGGATACCCATAATCGAACGGCTTTAACCTCACCCCCACAAACAGATCCAGGTCCCCATCCCCGTCATAATCCCCCGCCGTCACGCAACTCGCACTCTCAAACACCGCCGACGACGGCAACAACTGCGGCGACTTCACAAAATGACCCCGCCCATCATTCAGATATAACCGGCTGATCAAAGCCGTCGAATTCGAAGAAAATTCATTACCCCCGCTGCACACAAAAAGGTCCGCATGCCCATCCCCGTTCGCATCAAAGAACAACGCATCCACATCCTCACTCTCCTTGTCGGCCGCAAACACCGCCGCATCCCTCGACTCAAACCTCCCCCCGGCCCCCTGCACAAACAATCCCCCCGCCTGCCCCTTCGCCCCACACACATACACATCCTCCAACCCATCTCCATTCACATCCCCCACCGCCATCCGCGGCCCCTGTGTCGACAACATATGAAAGATCAACCGGTCCCTGTTGAAATCATTGAATTCATTCTCCTTGTGCGCGAAGTCTAAACCCGCTGCCACCTCCGGCCCAAACGTCTTCCCCGCCGCGCTCTCACCCGCCGCCAACTCCCCCGCAGACCCAGCCGCCACCCCATCCCTCTCCCGCAACGTCATCATCTGCCCCGTCCTCACCCCCCGCATCACCGTCCGCTTCCCACCCGGCCACTCCACCACCACCGAATCCACTACCTTCGTCTTCCCCAACCCAAAATTCAGTCTCCCATCCACCGTCGACTCAAACCCCCGGATCGGCTGCTCTTCCAGATACGCCAACTTCCCGCCATAATAAACCGTCGCCTTCGCCCCTATCGCCTGCGTATTCTTCCCCTCCCCCACCAGCGTCAGCTTCAAAAACTCCGCATCCGCCGTATCACT
>NZ_DASYCH010000098.1:0-60994 GCF_036500295.1 Puia sp.
TTTCCGACATCTGTTTAACATAGAAGGATATTCATTTAAAACCCGTCATTATATATATAAACGGTAACCGAAAAAAAGCGAGCATAACTAATTTTGTTCATCAAAATTTAGCGAAATGAAAGTCCTGATCGTAGAAGACGAAAAGCCGGCGTCAGAGAATCTGATCGAAGAATTACAGGCTATTGATGATAACATCGACGTCGTGGCGGGCTGCTACAGCGTCGATGAGACCGTCCGCTGGCTAAACCGCAATCCGCAGCCGGATCTCATCCTCATGGATATCCAGCTCTCCGATGGCCTCTCCTTTAACATCTTCAAAGCCTGCGAGGTCACCTGCCCCGTCATCTTCACGACGGCCTATGACAAATACCTAACCCAGGCCTTCGAATATAGTAGCATCGACTATCTGCTAAAACCTATTAGCCAGGATAAATTAAAAAACGCGATAAGAAAATATAAAACCCTCCGCAACCATTTCGTCGGCAGCCAGGACCATGCCAACGGCTATAATGGCAACGGCAACGGCCTCCACGCCATGGGCGACTCCGCCTACTACTCCGGCCACGCCGATCGCATCAGGTCCCGCATCCTCGTCCGCAAAGGCGTCGAATTCCAGGCCGTCCGCGTCGAAGACACCGGCTATTTCTTCACCGAACACAAACTGATCTTTCTGGTAGACAAAGACAACCGGAAATACATGGCGGAAAAAAGCAACCTCAGCGAGCTCGAGGAAGAATTGGACAAAAACGTCTTCTATCGCGCAAACCGAAAATATATTATCAACGCCAACTATATCAAACGCTTCAAACCCCTCGAAAGAAGCAAGATCAGCGTGGAACTGACCCTTCCCGTCAACGAAGAGATCATCATCAGCCAGGAGAACGCCGCTTCCTTCAAAAAATGGATCGCCCAAAGCTGATCCCGTGGACCCGTAGTCCGCTTTGCCTAAAAATGTAACAGGAAACTACTCCCCACCCCCTCCGACGACTGCACCTGGATATTCCCCTTATGCAGCAGGAGTATCTGCTTACAAAGACTCAACCCGATGCCGCTCCCCGTCTTCTTCGTGCTGAAAAACGGGATAAAGATATTATCCATCACCTCCGGCGACATCCCCGTCCCATTATCCGAAACCTTGATAATCGCCTTGCCATTCGGGCCCATCACCGCAGATAACGTGATCGTCGGCTCCGACCGTTCCTTCACCGCATCGATGGCATTCACCACCAGGTTGATCAACACCTGCTCGATCAGCGCCGAATCGGCCTCCATCGAAATATCGGGATCCAGCATGATAATTTCCAGCTCGATATGCTTCTGCTCCAGCGTCGGCTCCATCAGCACATGCAGGTTCTCGAACAGGTCCCGCGCATACACCTTCTTCAGGTTCAACGTCGTGATCTTGTTAAGCGACCGGTACGTCTCCGCAAACTTCAGCAACCCCTCGCTCCGCCGCTGGATCGTCCCGATCCCCAGCTCCAGGTCTTCCAGCGCCGACTCCTGCCCTTCTCCCCGCATCAGCTTCGCCGACTCCTGCAGCCGCAGCAACATCGTCTCCGCCAGCGAAGAGATAGGCGCCACCGAATTCATGATCTCGTGCGTCATCACACTCAGCAGCCGCTGCCAGGCCTTCGCCTCCGTCTCATCCAACGCCTCGTTCACGTCCTGAAATGCGATCAGTTTATAGACCCGCCCGTCGGTCTGAAAGGCCGTCGCCGCCAGCAGCGTCTTGAAAACATGCTTGTCCCGCGTAAGCGACACGATCTTGCTCTCCCCCGGCCGCAGATTCAGGATCTCCTGGCAAAGCAGCGGGTCCCGCCGCTCCAGCGAAGAGATACTCTTCAGATAAGGCACCCCGAGCATATTCTTGATGGCCTCGTTCATCCACCCTATTTCCCCACTCTTATGCTCATACGAAAGGATACCCGTATTCACCAGCTCCAGTATCTTCTGTAGATACTGGAATTGCGTCTCCCGTTCCCGGCTGATCAGCTTGAAGGTGGAATTGATCTCATTAAACCCCTGCCGCAACGACTGCAGCTCCACCGGCGCCTCCTTCACATCGAAATACCGCGAAAAATCCCGATAGTGGATCGACTCCACGAATTGCTCCACCTCCTGCTGCGCCTTGCGGTGAAAATTATAAAAATCGATCAGTTGGAATATCACGACGACCAGCACGACCGCCAGCTTCTCATACATCCCCTTTACCAGCAGGAATGAGGCACAGGACAGCGTCAGGAACATAAAAAGCACCCGGATGAGGATCCGTTCCTGGTAGCGTTTGAATATCATAGGCTAAATATCGTATTTGCTGAGCCTCCGGTACAATGCCGTACGGGTAAGACCCAGCTCCTTGGCCGCTTTGGAAATATTTCCATTATGTTTTTCGATCACCTTGAGAATGGCGTTCTTTTCGATCGTACTCAGCTTCAGCTCCTGCGGCTCATCCGACTGCGCCGGCGCCGACTCGATCGGCGAAAAGATAAGGTCCTTCGCCTGCAACACATCCCCCTCCGCCATAATCACCGCCCGCTCGATCGTATACTGCAACTCCCGCACATTCCCCGGATAATGATAGGACTTCAGCTTCTCCACCGCCTTCGCATCGAAATCATGCAGCGGCTTCATATACTTGTTGGTATAGATCTTGTCAAAATGCCGCGCCAGCAGCACGATGTCCTCCTCCCGCTTCCTCAGCGGCGGGACCACGATCTCCACCGTATTGATCCGGTAGATAAGGTCCTTCCGGAACCGCGCCTCATTGGCCAACTCGGTCATCGGTACGTTCGTCGCGCAAATAAGCCGGATATCGATCGGCACCGATTGATTGGCGCCAAGCCGGGTCACCACCCGGTTCTGCAACACCGACAACAGCTTCGCCTGCTGATGAAGCGAAATATTGCCGATCTCATCAAGGAACAGCGTTCCCCCGCTCCCCGACTCGAACCGGCCCATCCGGTCCTCCCGGGCATCCGTAAAGGCTCCTTTCTTATGACCGAACAACTCACTCTCGAAAAGGGTCTCCGTCAGCGCCCCGACGTCGACTTTAATATACGGCTTCTCAGCCCGCAGCGAATGCTGATGGATCGCCTTGGCAATAAGATCCTTCCCGGTGCCGTTCTCCCCCAATATCAGGATATTCGCATCCGTAGGCGCAATCTTCGAGATCTTGAAGAAAATATCGCTCATCACCTCCGACTCTCCCAGCAGTTCACTCCCGATGACCGAATCCGACAACGTCTCATAACCCGCTTTCTTCGGATCGTTCTTCTTCAACGCTTCCTTGATCGTCGTGATCAGCCGCTCGTTATGCCAGGGCTTTACCACAAAATCCGCGGCCCCCTCCTTTAACGACCGCACCGCCAGATCGATATCCCCGTAAGCCGTGATCATGATAACGGCGGCGGTCGACCCAAACTCCTTTATCTTCCGCAGCCAGAAAAGCCCCTCATTTCCCGTATTGATGCTGCTGTTGAAGTTCATATCCAGCAGGATAAGATCAAAAGTCCGCTTTGCCAGCAAGGCCCGGATATTCTCGGGATTCTTCTCCGTCACAATATCCGCAGCCTCCGTCTTCAGTAAAAGTCTCACCGCAGTCAGTACATCCGGGTCGTCATCTACAGCTAGTATATTGGCATTTTTCAGATTCATAAAAAATTTTGTTGTTAATATGCAACATCGGGTATCTACAAGTATACCTTAAATATAAAAGTATGGCAATTAATTTTTTATATAAGGAGGGCCCAAAACCGATGTGTATCAAAACCGGACACTTCTTGTATCAAAAATGAACTACAAATTCCGTAGGACGCACCTAAGAAACTGTAAATCATGGGTATTGTATTCTGGCATGTGTTTGATATTATCCAGTAAAGAATTTTTTAAGAATTTTCTCATGTGTAGACCTCCCGGTATCTTTATACTGGGGGGCTTTTAAAAAGGACTCTAAACAAACTTAAATTCTTTATGGTAGACATAGTCAGACCGAAAAAAACCTGGACAACCAAACGTTTAATGACCATCGCCGGCATAACGGCCCTTGTTTTACTCATCGCCGGAAGTTTTTATTTCACCTCTGGAAAAAATAGGCTGAACGTTGATCTTGAACGTATTACGGTATCGGAAATCACCAAAGCGCCCTTCCAGGAATCCATTCCCCAGAATGGAACCGTCCTCCCTTTGACCACGATTTACCTGGTGACCACCGATGGGGGCCGGGTTGAACAGAAATACGTCGAGGATGGCGCCATCCTGAAGGCAGGCGACCCGATCCTGAAGCTGGCCAACACCGATCTGGAACTTAGCATGTCGGGGCAGGCCACCCAGGTTTCCTCCATGCTGGCCAACATGCAGCTGGCCGAGGTGAATGCAGCACAGAACACCGTTAATAAACAAACGTCCCTGGCCGCCGTGGAACTCCAGTTCGCCGAAGCTGAGCGCATTTACAACCTGGATAAAAAGCTGTACGCCAAGAACGCCATCGGCGCCCAGGAAATGGCCTCCGCAACGAACAACTATAACAGTTATAAAACGACCCTGGCCCTCCAGCAGGAGATCCTCCGTCAGGATACCGTCTCCCGGCAACAGCAAAGCGAGCAGAATAAACAATCGCTCGAACGGGCAAAGGCCTCGCTGGATATCGTACAAAGGAAGGTCGCCGGCCTCATCATCCGTGCCCCTGTCGATGGCCAGCTGACCTCCCTCGACGCCGAGATCGGACAATCGAAGACCCCCGGCTTCGCCCTGGGCCAGCTCGACGTACTCGACGGCTTCAAGGTCCGGCTCTCCGACGTGGACGAACACTATATCAACCGCGTCTTCTCGGGCCAGACCGGTACCTTCAACCTGGGCAACGACACCACCTACAAACTCAAGATCGTCAAGGTGTATACCCAGGTGACAAATGGCCGCTTCATGGTCGACATGAACTTCGTCGGCAAGGTGCCCAAAGGCATCCGCAAAGGCCAGACCCTGCAGATCACCCTTGCGCTCAGCGACGAAACAACCGCCGTCCTCGTACCCAAAGGCGGGTTCTACCAGCAGACCGGCGGTAACTGGATTTTCAAGGTCAGCGATGACGGAAAAACAGCCTATAAGGTCGATATCCAGCTCGGCCGCCAGAACACGGACTATTACGAGGTGCTCTCCGGCCTCAAGCCCGGCGACAAGGTGGTGACCAGCAGTTATGAGAATTATGGAAATATGCAAGAACTGGTTCTAAAAAAATAGTATCTTAAACAGTGTAACACTACGCCTTCAACAAGCGTCTATTACAAAAAACCAACTATATGCGTCTGCGATTCCTTCTCACCCTCGGCCTCGTCCTGTGTATGGCGACCATCGCCACCTCGAACGAATGCCTCCGCTACTGCCGCCACGCAGTGGTCCAACCGACACCGGCCCCGGCCTCTTCGGTCACCGGTGAGTATTCAACGCTGCTTGTAAATAAACTTCTTTATATATAACACATTACACTCTAAACAGCTAATAGTATGATCAAGATCTCCGAACTTCAAAAAACCTACCGCACAGAAGAGGTGGAAACCATCGCTCTGAACAGGCTCAGCTTCGAAGTAAAAGAGGGCGAATTCGTTTCCGTCATGGGCCCCTCGGGATGTGGGAAATCCACCCTCCTGAATATCCTCGGCTTGCTCGACGATCCCGATGGCGGCAGCTTCCTCTTCAACGGTATCGAAGTAGCCCATTTCAACGAAAGAAAACGCGCCGACCTCCGCAAGCGTAACATCGGTTTCGTTTTCCAGAGTTTCAACCTGATCGATGAGCTGACCGTTTTTGAGAATGTAGAACTCCCCCTCATATATCTCGGCGTAAAAGGCCCCGAAAGAAAACAACGCGTGGAAGCGGTCCTCGACAAAATGCAGATCATGCACCGTCGCAACCACTACCCCCAGCAACTCTCCGGCGGTCAGCAACAGCGTGTCGCCGTCGCCCGCGCCGTCGTCAACAACCCCAAACTGATCCTCGCCGATGAACCGACCGGTAACCTGGACTCCTCGAACGGTAACGAAGTAATGACCCTCCTCACCGATCTGAACGAACAGGGCACCACGATCATCATGGTAACACACTCCGAACACGACTCCCGCTACAGCCATCGCATCATCCGCATGCTGGACGGACAGACCGTTACGGAAAACATCCTTATCTAATCGGCGGTGGGTCCGGCAAAGCCGGCCCCCGCTATCGCGCCCCGCGCTACCGCGCGGCCGCCGACCAACCAACGGAAGCTCTCGAAAATTTTTGTAATGGTCCCAAAAGGCCCAAACGCTAATACTATGCTCAAAAATTATCTCAAGATCGCCTTCCGCAACATGGCCAAATACCGGGTCATCTCCTTCATCAATCTCTTCGGCCTGACCGTCGGCCTCTCCTGCTGCCTGCTCATCCTCACCTATATCCTGCACGAGGAAAGCTATGATAAATACAACAGCAAAGCAGATAGGATCTGGCGCGTCACCCGCAGCTTCAATAACAAGGACGGCATCGTCTCCCTGCACCTCGGGGCCGTGGCTCCCCCCTTTGGCCCCCTCCTGCAAAACGATTTCCCCGACATCCAGAAGGTCACCCGCCTCCTCCCCAGCGGCACCAGCCCCGTCCGCTACGAAGAAAAACTCTTCAACGAAGACAACATCTTCTTCGCCGATAACAACCTCTTCAACGTCTTCGACGTCCACCTCATAAAAGGCGATCGCACAAACGCCCTCACCGATCCCTTCACCGTCGTCATGACCGAAGCCGTCGCAAAAAAATATTTCGGCGACGCCGACCCCATCAACAAGGTCGTCCGCCTCGACAACCGCTACAACTTCCGGGTCTCCGGCATCATCGACCCACTCCCGGAAAACTCCCATTTCCACCCGGAATTCATGCTCTCCTTCAACACCCTGAAGGACTCCGCCATCTATGGCGAACGTGGCCTGATGACCAACTGGGGCAACAACTCCTTCTTTACCTACCTGCTCCTGCCGGAGAACTATCCGGCAAAGAACCTCGAAGCCCAGTTCCCGGCCTTCATCGACAGGCACATGCCCTCCAACAAAAAGGACCCCTCCTCCCAGGCCTCCCGCTTTACCAAACTTTACGTCCAGAAACTGACCGATATCCACCTTCACGGCCATACCGACGAAGAGATCGAAGCCAACGGCGACAGCAGCCGCGTCACCATCTTCGGCGCCATCGCCCTCTTTATATTGCTCATCGCCTGCATCAACTATATGAACCTCTCCACAGCCCGCTCCACCCTCCGGGCCAAAGAGATCGGTATCCGTAAAGTGTCGGGCGCCCAACGCTACGAGATCATCGCCCAGTTCCTCAGCGAATCGGTCCTGATCGCCTGGCTGGCCATCCTGCTGGCCGCCGGCCTCACCCTCCTGCTGCTACCCTGGCTCAACGGCCTCAGCGGCCTCCATCTCTCGGCGCAGATCCTCCTGCACTGGTATGTCCTGCTGCCGCTGTGCCTCACCCCCTTTGTCGTAGGCATCCTCTCCGGCATCTATCCCGCCCTCTTCATGTCCTCCTTCCAGCCCGTCAAAGTGCTGAAAGGCCTGTTCAAGGCCGGCGGCAAGACCGTCAACTTCCGCAAGGTGCTCGTCGTTCTGCAGTTCTCGATCTCCATCGTCCTGCTGATCAGCACCGCCATCGTATTCCAGCAGCTGCACTACATGCAAAACGCCTCCCTCGGCTTCGACAAGGACCAGGTCCTCACACTTCGCTATAACAACGGCCTCGATCAGACCTACGAATCCTTCCGCAACGCCCTGCAGGAAGATCCCCATGTCCTCGCCACCACCCGCTCTTCACGCATCCCCAGCGGCCGCCTCCTCGATGAACAGGGCGCCCAGTCCGAAAGCGGCGACTCCCTCCGCCCCGTCAACGCAGACATCAAATACGTAGCCGTCGACCACGATTTCGTAAAAACATATGGTATCCCCATCGTCGCCGGCCGCGATTTCTCCCGTAACTATGCCACCGACAGCACGGGCTATCTCCTCAACGAAGCCGCCACAAAAGTCCTCGGCATAAAAACCCCACAGGAAATGGTCGGCCGCAACTTCGCCTACGGTGGGGTAAAAGGTAAGGTGGTCGGCATCATGGGCAACTTCAACTTCGAAGACATGCACCAGTCCATCCTGCCCATCATCTTCATCATCCCCCCCGCGGCCCAGGCCGGCAATACCTACGGCAACATCTCCGTCAAACTCGCCGGCGCCAATATAAACACCACCATGGCCCATATCGAAAAGGTCTGGAAACGCTACCTCCCCGAAGTCCCCTACGAATACACCTTCCTCAACGAACGGTTCCAGAAACTTTATAAAACAGAACAACAACAAGGTTCCCTGTTCACCACCTTCGCCGGCATCGCCATCTTCATCGCCTGCCTCGGCCTGCTCGGCCTCAGCGCCTTTGCCATCTCCCAACGGATAAAAGAGATCGGCGTCCGCAAAGTCCTCGGCGCCAGCACCAGCAGCATCATCACCCTGCTCTCGACCGATTTCCTCAAACTGGTGGCCGTCGCCGCCCTCATCGCCTTCCCCATCGCCTGGTTTACCATGCACAACTGGCTGCGCGATTTCGCCTACCGCATCTCGATCCAATGGTGGGTCTTCATCGCCGCAGGGATCCTCGCCGCCGCCGTCGCCCTGTTCACCATCGGCTTCCAGGCGATAAAGGCCGCCCTCGCCAACCCTGTCAAAGCGCTGCGTTCGGAATAAGCATGCGGGCGGCCGCACGGCCGCCCGCTCCAACATAAAAACTAAAATATGTTCCGCAACCACCTCCGCCTCGCCTGGCGCGGCCTCCTCAAACGCAAGGGCTACTCCGCCCTCAACATCTTCGGCCTGGCCATCGGCATCACCTGCTGCCTGCTCATCTTCCATTACGTTGCCTTCGAACGGTCCTACGACACCTTCCAACCCAATGCGAAGCGTATCGTTCGCGTCCGCCTCGACAACTACCAACAAGGCAAGCTCGCCTGGCAGTCCGCCACTTCCTACCCCGCCATCGCCCCCACGATGAAAAAAGAATTCCCGGAAGTGGAACAGTTCGGCCGCCTCATCGACGCCGATCTCCTCCTCACCAACCCGGAGAAGAACGTCAAATTCAACGAACTCAAAGGCTACTACGCCGACCCCAGCATGATCGGCATGCTCGACGTCCGCCTCCTGAAAGGCAACCCCGCCACCGCCCTCGACGGCCCCGATAAGATCATGCTCTCCCAATCCATGGCCAGAAAATACTTCGGCGACCAGGACCCCCTCGGCAAACACCTCCGCGCCCAGGGCGACGGCGTCACCGAGAACTATGAAGTGACCGGCGTCTTCAAAGACTACCCCGTCAACTCCCACCTCATCCTCAACCACCTCGTATCCTACTCGACCCTCGGCAAGATCCTCCGCGCCCAGGGCGACTCCTCCAACCCAACCGAAATGGCCTGGGGCTGGTATGATTACTATGACTATATCCAACTGAAACCCGGCGCCGACTATAAAGCCCTCGAAGCAAAACTCCCCGCCTTCTGCAACCGCCACATCAACAACGACGAATGGCGCATAAAGAACAACGTTCACAGCGAACTCTACCTGATCCCCCTCTCCGATATCCATCTCTACTCCAACTATAACCAGGAGGCCGAGGTCAATGGCAACGGCAAAGCCGTCGGCTTCCTCTTCCTCATCGCCTTCCTCATCATTTCCATCGCCTGGATCAACTACACAAATCTGGCCACCGCCCGCTCCCTCGAAAGAGCAAGAGAGGTCGGCCTCCGCAAAGTCCTCGGCGCAGTCCGCGCCGATCTCATCATTCAGTTCCTCGCCGAAAGCCTGCTCCTCAATACGCTCGCACTCGCGCTGGCCGCGATCGCCGCCGAACTGGTGGCCCCCGCCTTCAATACCCTCATCGGCAGCGACGCCGGCCCGTTCCACCTGCCACTCGATTACACCCTCGGCTTTGCAGCCATCTTCCTGCTCGGCTCCCTGCTCTCCGGCATCTACCCCGCCTTCATCCTCTCGGGCTACCACCCCATCACCGTACTGAAAGGACTCTTCAAAAACTCCACCCGCGGCCTGATCCTCCGCAAAAGCCTGATCATCGGCCAGTTTGCCGTCTCGGTCATCCTCATCACCGGCACCATCCTCGTCTATCAACAGGTCCAGTATATGCGCCATCAGCAGCTCGGCGCCAATATCAACCAAACCCTCGTGCTCGGAGGCGCAAGCTCCATTCAGCAGGACTCGGTATATAAAACGATCTTCCAGCCCTTCAAGAACACCCTGCTCCAGCAGAGCGGTATCCAAAGCGTCACCGCCTCCTCCAACGTCATGGGCCAGGAGATCTACTGGACCAACGGCATCAACCGCATCGGCGCAAACACAAAAACCGCCGTCACCCTGTACATCCTCGGCATCGACTACGATTTCATCCCCTCCTATAGCCTAAAACTCGCCGCCGGCAGAAATTTCTCCCAACAATTCCCAACCGACGCAAAGGCCGCACTCCTCAACGAAAAAGCCGCAACCCTTCTCGGCTTCGCCAGCACCGCCGATGCCCTGCAGGGAAAAATAAAATGGGGCGGTGATACCCTCCATATCGTCGGAGTGCTCGCAGACTACCATCAGCAGGGACTTCGCAACGCGATCAACCCCATGCTCATCCTCCCCCGACCCGAGAACCGCAATTATTATTCAATAAAATTCACCAGCGACAACCCCCATGAGACCATCGCCACGGTAAAAAAGGCCTGGGACCACTATTTCCCCCAGGATCCCTTTAACTATTACTTCCTCGATGAGAACTTCAACCAGCAATACAAAGCCGATACCCGCTTCGGCACCGTCTTCGGCCTGTTCTCCACGCTCGCGATCATCATCGCCTGCTTCGGCCTCCTCGGTCTCTCCGCCTATAACGTCCTGCAGCGCACCCGCGAGATCGGCATCCGCAAGGTCCTCGGCGCCACCGAACAAAGCCTCGTATTCCTGCTCTCGAAGGAATTCCTCTGGCTCGTTCTCCTCTCCCTGGTCATCGCCATTCCCCTGAGCTGGTATGTGATGTACAGCTGGCTCCAGGATTATGCCTATCGCATCACCATCCAATGGTGGGTCTTCGCCCTCGGCGGCTCCCTCGCCCTGGCCATCGCCCTGCTCACGGTCGGCCTGCAAGCCTTTCGTGCCTCTCTGGCAAACCCGATAAAATCATTAAGAACGGAATAACCATGTTCAAAAACCACCTCCGCATCGCCTGGCGCAACCTCCTTCGCCAACGATCCTACACCGCCATCAACATCGTCGGCCTTACCCTCGGCATCGCCTCCGCCATCCTCATCTTTACCCTCGTTTCCTATCAGCTCAGCTTCGACAGCTTCCACCCGGATAAAGATCGCGTCTACCGGATCACCACGGACATGAGAACCGAGAACCTCAATCACGTGCCCTGCGTCCCGCAACCGCTCGGGAAAGCCTTCCGCACCGACTACGACCTCGCGGAAAAGACCGCCCGCATCGTCTACTACAAACAAACCCTGGTCTCACTACCAAACGACAAAGAGAACAGGAAATTTGAAGAGGACAACGGCGTGGCCTTCACCGACCCCGCCTTCTTCGATATCTTCAACTTCCCGCTTAAAGAAGGCGACAAACGCACCGCCCTCAAAAACCCGAACTCCGCCATCATCACGGAATCCATCGCAAGGAAATACTTCGGCGCCGAAGCAAACACCGCCGTCGGCCGCACCATCCGCGTCAACAACGACATCGATTTCACCATCACCGGCATCCTCAAAGACCTGCCGCCAAATACCGACCGCAAACAGGAGGTCTATCTCTCCTACGATAACCTCAAGGACTGGAACCCCTTTTACGCCAGCGACAGCAGCTGGGGCGACCTCTACACCGGCAGCAATTTGTTCGTCCGGCTACGGCCAGGCGTCACCACGGCCTCCGTCGACCGCGCCCTCACCGGCATCGTACATAAATATTTCTCCGCGGAGGACGCAAAGGTCTATACCTTCAAACTCCAACCCCTCGCCGACATCCACACCAACACAAACCTGGACGGCGTCTTCGACAAAAAATACAGCTGGACCCTCATGATCATCGCCGCATTCCTGCTGGCCACGGCCTGCATGAATTTCATCAACATGGCTACCGCCCAGGCCCTCAATCGCGGCAAGGAAGTGGGCATCCGCAAGGTCATGGGCAGCCTCCGCAACCAGCTCTTCTGGCAGTTCATCGCCGAGACCGCCCTCATCACCATCGCCGCGGGCCTCCTCGCCTGGGCCATCGCCATCGCCGCCCTCCCAGCCCTCAACCAGCTCACCTTCGCGAAAATGAGCATCCAGCTCTTCAGCACCTGGCGCTCGATGGCCTTCTTTGTCGGGATCATCCTCCTCGTCATCTTCGCCGCCGGCTCCTATCCCGGCCTCGTCCTGGCCCGCTTCGAACCGGTCCTCGCCCTGAAAAGCAAGCTCTCCCAGGCCCATATCGGCGGCTTCTCCCTCCGCCGCCTCCTCGTCATCGTCCAGTTCACCATCACCCAGGGACTCATCGTCAGCATGATCATCGTCGCCTGGCAAATGCATTATTCGATGAACCTGGACATGGGCTTCGATAAAGAATCCATCGTCAACATCCCCATA
Source organism: Puia sp. (assembly GCF_036500295.1). Lineage (NCBI taxonomy): Bacteria > Pseudomonadati > Bacteroidota > Chitinophagia > Chitinophagales > Chitinophagaceae > Puia > Puia sp. The sequence continues at coordinate 12,656 of NZ_DASYCH010000098.1, forward strand.
CCCTCCCGCGACGTCACAAAGATGCACACCCTCCGCACCCGCATCGCCGCCATCCCCGGCGTGGAAAAGCTCAGCCTCTGCATGCAACCACCCGCCGCCCGGCGCAACCATAACACCTCGGTACAATTCGACAACCGGGCCAAAACCGAAACCTGGGGGATCAACCTGAAGTCGGCCGATGACCAATATCTCTCGACCTTCCATCTTCAGCTGCTGGCCGGCCGCAACCTCTATCCCTCGGATACCACCCGCGGATATCTCGTCAACGAGACCACCGTCCAAAAACTCGGCCTCGCCTCACCCCTCGACGCCCTCGGGAAGATGATCACCATCGGCGATACCCGCGCTCCCATCGTCGGCGTCGTAAAAGATTTTCATGTCTATTCCCTCAAGAACGATATCGTCCCCGTCGCGATCGCTTGCGCCGCCGCTCGCTACCAGACGGCCAGTATAAAGATCAACCCCGGTCAGCTCCGTAAGGTCCTGACAGACGTCGCATCCGTCTGGAACAGCACCTACCCCGACTTCCTCTACTCCTATAGCTTCCTCGACGATCGCATCGCCGACTTCTACTTCATCGACACCATCCTGCTCAAACTGGTGGAAGTCTTCGCCGGAATCGCCATCGGGATCAGCTGCCTCGGCCTCTACGGCCTCGTATCCTTCATGGCCGTCCGCCGCACAAAAGAGATCGGCGTCAGAAAGGTCCTCGGCGCCCGCGTCAGCCAGATCACCTGGCTCTTCGGCCGGGAATTCCTCCGGCTCATCCTCATCGCCTTCGCCGTCGCCGCCCCAGTCGCCTGGATAGCCACCCACAGCTGGCTCCAAAACTTCAAATACCGTGTCCCCCTCGGCCCCCTCCAGTTCCTCGCCGGCCTGGCCGCCACCATCGTCATCGCCACCCTCGCCGTAGGATATCGATCCCTGATAGCCGCCAACGCCAACCCCATAAAATCGCTCCGAACTGACTAACCTCAAACCCCAACTCTGCCCACAATCCGGCTAACCGCAATGCAACAAAACCCCCATAACCCGCGACTATAGCATACAACCACTCCCCATGCTCACCAACTTCTTCACGGTTGCCTTCCGCAACCTGTTCAAACACAAGATATTCTCCTTCATAAATATCTTCGGCCTCGCCATCGGCATGGCCGCCGGCCTCCTCATCTTCCAATACTCCCGCTTCCAACTCAGCTACGACAAATTCGAAGCCAACGGCCCCAATATCTACCGCATCCAGCTCGACCGCTACAACGAAGGCAAACTCGCCACCCAGTGGGCCGCAGGCACCGCCGGCATCGGCCCCGTCGTAAAGGACGGCCTCCCCGAAGTCACCAACCTCACCCGCCTCTACGGCTGGCAGTCCATCATGTCCTACAAGGACAAGGAATTCCGCGAAGAGAAGATGTTCATGGCAAACGAAGGTTTCCTGCCCATGTTCGGCTACCCCGTCCTGAAAGGCTCCGCCACCGGCGCCCTGAAAAACGTCGACCAGGCGGTCCTCACAGCCTCCGCCGCCCGCAAATACTTCGGCGACGAGAATCCCATCGGCAAGACGATCCTCATGAACAAAAAAGAACCCTTCACCGTCACCGCCGTCATCCCCGATCCCCCCGCTAACACCCACCTGAAGTTCAGCATGCTCCTGTCCTTCGCCACCTTCCAGAAATTCGCCAACGACCAGGCCACCACCCAATGGGGCTGGGACGGCTTCTTCGCCTATATCCAGGTCCGCCCAGGCACCGATCCCGTCGCCCTCGAAAAAAAGATCAACGCCCTCAGCAATAGCCGCTGGGGCAAGGAAATGAACGAGTCCAAACAAGGCATGGTCTTCCACCTCCAACCCCTCGCCTCCATTCACCTCTCGCCCAACTACATGATGGACGCCGAGGTCAACGGCGACGGAAAAGCCGTCAATTTCCTGCTCATCATCGCCGTCTTCATCATCGTCATCGCCTGGATCAACTATATAAATCTTTCGACTGCACGTGCTGTCGAACGCGCAAAAGAAGTTGGCATCCGCAAGACCCTCGGTTCCCTCCGTCGCCAGCTGATCAGCCAGTTCCTCTTCGAATCCCTGCTCATCAACAGCATCGCCACCGTCCTCGCCCTGCTGCTCATCCTCGCCTGCCTGCCCGTTCTTAATACCGTCGCCGGCAATAGCCTGAACCTCTCCCTGCTGGCCACCGCCAGCTTCTGGTCCACCCTCGCCATCATCTTTGTCGGCGGAACCCTGCTCTCGGGTCTCTACCCCGCCTTCGTACTCTCCTCCTTCAAACCCATCACCGTACTAAAAGGCAAACTCACCACCTCATCGCATGGCGCCTTCCTCCGCCAGGCCCTGGTCATCGGCCAGTTCGCCGCCTCCGTCCTGCTCATGGTCGGCACCTTCACCGTCTATCGCCAGCTGCGCTTCATGCAAAAACAGGATCTCGGCGTAAAGATCGACCATACCCTCGTGCTGAAAGGACCCCGCGTCCTCGACTCCACCTATGACAACAAACTCACCGGGTTCCGCGATGAGATCCTCCGCGTCCCCGGTGTCCGCTATATCAGCTCGTCGACCGAAGTGCCCGGCCATAAGGTCGGCTGGAACGCCGGCGGCATCAAAGAGGTCGGCGCCGACCAGACAAAGTCCCGCCAATACCGCGTCATCGGCATCGACTACGACTTCGTCAAAGCCTTCGACATGAAACTCCTCGCCGGCCGCAACTTCTCCCGCGACTTCCGCTCCGACACCGGCGCCGTCCTCTTCAACGAAGCCGCGATAAAGAACATGGGCTTCCGCAAACCCGAAGAGGTCCTCAACAAACGCATCGATTTCTGGGGGAAACAATATACCATCGTCGGCATCGTCTCCAACCATCACCAGGAATCCCTCCGCGAAGCCTACGACGCCCATATCTTCCGGCTCATCCCCGACGCCAACACGTACTATTCCTTAAAACTCACCGGCGATCCCGGCAACTACGCCTCGATCATCGACGCCACCAGGACCCGTTTCAAAACTTTCTTCCCCGGCAACCCCTTCGAATATTTCTTCCTCGAAGACCGCTACGCCCAACAATATAAAAGCGACCGGCAGTTCGGCCAGGCCTTCACGCTCTTCGCCGGCCTCGCCATCTTCGTGTCCTGCCTCGGCCTCCTCGGCCTGGCCTCCTTCGTCACCAACCAGCGGACAAAAGAGATCGGCATCCGCAAGATCTCCGGCGCCGGCGTCGGAAATATCCTCGGCCTCCTCACAAAGGATTTCATGCGCCCCATCCTCCTTTCGTTTCTCATCGCCATCCCCGTCACGGGGTTCGTACTCGGGAAATGGCTGGACAACTACGCCTTCCGCATCTCCCTGACGCCCTGGCTCTTCATCGGTCCCGCCCTGCTCATCCTGCTCGTCGCCCTGCTCACGATCACCAGCCAGACCCTGAAAGCCGCCAACGCCAACCCCGTAAAAAGCCTAAGAACCGAATAATATGCCGCTCAACAACCTCCGCACCGCCCTGCGCAACGCCTGGAAAAATCGCTCGATCAACGCGATCAACATCACCGGCCTCGCCGCCGGCATGACGGCCGCCATCCTGATCTTCCTCTGGGTCACCAACGAACTCACCTACGACGGCTACCACCCCAACGCGGACCGCATCCACCGGGTCACCGCCTATATCGGCACCGCGAAATGGACCTGGGAAACCGCTCCCCTCCCGCTCGTCGCCGCCGTCCGCACCAGTCTCCCCGAGGTGGAAGCCGTCACCTGCTACGAGTCCGCCTACAACCTCAACTTCCGCATCGGCGAAGATTGGCTCACCGAAAAAAAAGCCGCCTACGTCGATTCGGCCTGGTTCAGCATTTTTCACTACGACTTCCTCGCAGGCAACCCGCGCAATTTCTTCAGCACCCCCCATAGCCTCATTCTCTCGAAGACCAAGGCAAAAAAATACTTCGGCGACCGCGACCCCATCGGCCAAACCCTCCGCATCGATACCATCGACTACCGCGTGGCCGGCATCATAAAAGATATTCCCGCCAACAGCAGCTTCCAGTTCGACGTCATCATGCCCCTCGAAGCCCTGCTCGAACAGCCCGGCCGCCGCGAGAACGAACTCACCTGGGGCAACTTCAACTACCAGGTGTATCTGCGCCTCCGCCCCGGCGCCGATCCCCGCAAAGCCGCCGCCGCCATCGACGGCCTCCTCCACCGCAGCGTTTCCAAAGGCGAGGACGAAAGCACCACCCTGTCCCTGATCCCGCTAAAGTCGATCCACTTCGAGACCGGCCTTACCTCCACCCACGACGTCATCCATGCCAACCGCAGCACCGTCACCATTTTCACCGTCCTCGGCGTCTTCCTGCTGATCATCGCCTGCATCAACTATGTCAATCTTACCACCGCCCGCGCCGGCCTCCGCGCAAAAGAAGTAGGCATTCGCAAGATCATCGGGGCCGGAACAAAAACACTGTTCCTCCAGTTCATCACCGAATCCCTGCTGATCAGCCTCCTCTCCCTGCTCATCACCATCGGCCTCGTATCCCTCGCCCTGCCCGCCTTCCGCGACCTGACCGATAAATCCTTCCCCTCACCCTTCGCCAGTCCCCTCACCTGGGAGATCATCGGCCTCACCCTGCTCGCAGCTACCGCACTCAACGGCGTTTACCCCGCCCTGCTGCTGTCCGGCTTCAAACCCCTCAACGTATTGAGAGGCGCCGCCATTCTGAAATTCAAGGATGTCTTCCTCCGCAAAGGCCTCGTCGTCCTCCAGTTCACCTTCTCGATCATCCTCATCATCGGCACGCTGATCATCCAGCGTCAGCTCAGCTATATCCAGCACACCGATCCCGGCTACAACCGCAGCCAGGTGATCTCGGTGAATATGCCCTTCCTTCGCCAAAAAGGGAAAGACCGCCCCAACCTGACCGAAGCGATCAAACAGGAACTCCTGGCGCAAACCGGCGTATCCGGCGTTACCATCGCCAACTATTCCCCCGTCAGCATCCAAAGCTCCAATTCGGGTTCCGCCAACTGGGACGGCCGGGACACCTCGTTCCGCCCCACCGTTTACCAGCTCTCCACCGACGAGGATTACCAAAAGGTGATGCAGCTCCAAATGGCCCAGGGCCGCTGGTTCGACCCACGCAGCCCGATGGACGCACACAACTTCATCATCAATGAGACCGCCGCGGCCACGTTCAACATGCATAAGCCCATCCTCGGTCAGCGTTTCTCCTTTCAGGGGGACACCGGGGTTATCATCGGCATCGTAAAGGATTTCCACTTCGCCAGCCTGCATGATAAGATCCAACCTCTCGCCGTCCTCAACCGGAATACCTGGCGCACCAGTTTCTTCATCCGGACCGAACCCGGCAAACAAGCGCGCGTCCTCGCCGCGGCCCAGGCGATCGTCAAACGCTACGACCAGTCCAGACCGTTCGAATACAGCTTCCTCGACGAGCAGTTCGATGGGCTCTACAAGGCCGATCAAAAGGTCTCCACGCTCATCCTGATCTTCTCCGTCGTCGCCATCCTCATCTCCTGCCTCGGCCTGTTCGGGCTCGCCGCCTTCACCGCCCAGCAACGCATCAAGGAGATCGGTATTCGCAAAGTACTGGGCGCCACCGTCCCCAATATCATCGCGCTCCTCTCCCGCGACTTCGTCCGCCTCGTGCTCATCTCCCTGCTCATCGCCACCCCCATCGCCGGGCTCACCATGCACAAATGGCTGGAAGACTTCGCCTACCATATCCCCCTCAGCGCAGGGTACTTTATAGCGGGCGGCCTCCTGGCCCTCCTCGTAGCCGTCCTGACCGTCAGCACCCAGTCGGTGCGGGCAGCGATTTCTAATCCCGCTCAAAGCCTTCGAAGTGAGTAAACTTCAGCACCGCCTGGCACCCGCTAATAATTGGCCTTCGGCCGGTCGGCCCCCGGCCGCCCCGGCGCGCCGCCACCAGCAACCCCGCCAAGTCTTTACGAACGGATTGAAATGGGCGTTTCCCGCCGCCCGGCAAAAACCCAATGCCGGGCGGCGGGCCGGGCTCTCTGTCGCGCGCGGCGCTCTCGCCGATCCCTAACGCGGGCTCTGCCAAAAAAAATGTAGCTTTAATTCATGAACACACCGCTAAAACCAGCCCTGCGCCAACTCCGGAAATACCCCGTATTTTCCCTGATCAATATGGGTGGCCTGGCCATCGGTATCGCCGCCTCCTTCATCCTCCTCGTCTATACCCAACGCGAACTCTCCGCCAACCACAACTTCCACGACGCCGGCCGCATCGCCCGCATCGGCACCGACTTCTACCAACTCGGGCCCTTCGCCTTCAGCCAACCCATGATCCGCGACCTGGCCATCTCCACCTGCAAAGACGTAGAAGACGCCACCGGCTTCAACATGCCCTCCGACCCTATCCGCACCAGCCGGAACGACCGCGCCTTCACCGACGTCCAATACTATACCATCGACTCCTCCTTCTTCCATGTCTTCTCCTTCGAGACCGCCGCAGGCGCCATCCCCAAAAAAGGCCTCGCCCCTAACCAGGCCATCCTCTCATCCACGCAGGCAAAAAAATTCTTCGGCGATAAAGAAGCCATCGGTCAAACCATCTTTGTCGGCAAAGAGCTGACCCCCTACACCATCGTCGCCGTTCTCAAAGCATCCTTCGCCAAATCGACCATCGACCCCCAGGTCCTTCTCCCCATACCCAAACGCAACACCGCCGAAACCGCCAACTGGATGTCCGTCGACCTCTATAACTTCGTCAAACTAAAACCCCAGGGAACCCTCGCCGGCCTCGACTCCTGGCTCGACCGGGTGCGCGAAAAGGTCGTCTATCCCGCCAGCGGTTCACCCGACTCCTATAAAGTCTGGAAAGCAAAAAGCACCTCCGTCTCCTTCAATACCAAACTCCTCACAGACATTTATTTCCATTCGGATTGTAAATTCGACGATTTTGAAGGCGGCAACTATACCCAGGTCCAACTCCTCAGCGCCATCAGCATCCTGCTCATCCTGCTGGCCGTCATCAACTACGTCAACCTCGTCACGGCCCGCAGCTCCATACGCCTGAAAGAGATCGGCCTCAAGAAAACATTCGGCGCCCCCCGCCGGCAACTCATCGGCCAGCTGCTCAGGGAATCCCTCATCTTCAGCGGCCTTGCCATGCTGCTCGCCTGCGGCCTCATCCAGGTGATCCTCTTCCTCTATCAATATTCCACGGGCGCGACCCTCACAGGCCCCATCCCCTTCCTATCCGCAAACTATCTCTGGCTGATCGGCTTCTCCCTCGCTGTCGGTCTCATCGCCGGCATCTACCCCGCCATCTGCCTGACGGGCATTCGCCCAGGCCTCACCGTGAGATCGACGGCAGGCGCCGGAAAGAACCTGCCCCTTCTTCGCAATAGCCTGGTCACCCTCCAGTTCGTCATCGCCATCGGCCTGCTCTTCGTCTCGCTCGTCGTTTACAGCCAGCTGCAATACATGAAGAATAAGGACAAAGGCTTCCGTTCGGCCGGCGTCATCTTCGTCGAAGATACCGGGAGCATGAACGATGTCGAAGCCGCCCGGAAATTCCTCACCCTCAAAACCCTCGTCGACCAGCAGGCCCAGGTGACCAGCTCCAGCCTCTGCCGCAGCGTGCCCGCCGGCCACTCGTCAAGTATGGGTAGCTATCGCAGCCCCGTGACAAAAAAAGACGTCCTGCTGCAGACCTTCCAGGCAGATGAAAAATACGTGTCCACCCTCGGCCTCCATCTCAACGACGGCCGAAACTTCACAAAAGGACTGCTCAGCGACACCAATTCCCTTATCCTCAATGAATCCGCCGTGGCTGCCATGGGCCTCTTCAACCCCATCGGCACGCTTCTAAATGGTAGCGAACGCGTGATCGGCGTCGTAAAAGATTTCAATTACGCCTCCCTCCATGAAAAAATTGCCCCGGCCGTCATCCGTTTCTCCCCCGGCAACAACACCACCCTCGCCATCCACGTCTCCTCCGCCCACCCCGGCGCCTTCCTCGACTGGCTGAAAAAACAAAGCGAGACCATCATCCCCGACCAGAAGTTAAACATCAGCTTCCTCGACGACAATTTCCGCCACCTCGCCCAGAAAGAGCAACTCCTCGGCCAGGCCATAACTTTTTTTACGGTTTTAGCCATCCTCCTGGCAACATTGGGCCTCATTGGGTTGACCTTATTCACGATCGAACGGCGGACAAAAGAGATCGGCATCCGAAAAGTCCTCGGAGCCGGGAAACTGCACATCCTTCGCCTGGTATCCGGCCAGTTCATCCGGCTGGCCCTCCTGGCATCGGTCGTCGCCCTGCCGCTGAGCTGGTGGCTCATCCATCGCTGGCTGGATAATTTTGCCTACCGGGTAACCGTCAGCGCGGGAACCTTCCTGCTCACCGAAGGACTCATTCTGTCCATCGCCCTGGCCGTCATCGGCGGACTCACCCTCCGCGCCCTAACGGCCTCGCCCGTAACAAACTTGCACACGGATTAGACAGACCGAAACTGTATCAAAAACGTACACTTCCTGTATCGAAATCGGACTAAAACGCGGCCAACATCATTATAATAAAATGATTATCAAATCTTTGCAATCCGGCATAGGGTTGCAGGTATAGTAAACTCAAGTAATAAATCTCTAATCAGAAACTATGATCGATCTCAAGCGTATCTCGAAATGGGTAAATGTCGGCGGAAAACCCAATTTTATTTTGAAGGACATCAACCTCGAAATAAAAGAAGGGGAATTCGTCTCCATCATGGGGCCTTCCGGCTCAGGCAAATCGAGCTTATTGAACATCATCGGCATGCTGGACGACTCCTCCGAAGGCGAATACTTCTTCCTCGGCCAGGGCGTCCACACCCTCAGAGAAAAGCAACGTTCCCAGCTGTATAAACAATACATCGGCTTTGTATTCCAGGCCTATCACCTCATCGACGAACTCACCGTATACGAGAACATCGAAACCCCCCTCATCTATCAGAATGTAAAATCTTCCGAACGCCAGGCCATGGTAGCGGATATCCTCGACCGGTTCCAGATCGTCGGCAAAAAAGGCCTCTTCCCCACCCAGCTCTCCGGCGGTCAGCAACAACTCGTCGGCATCGCCCGCGCCCTCATCGGCAAACCCAAGCTGCTGCTGGCCGACGAACCCACGGGTAATCTTAATTCCCGCCAGGGCGAGGAGATCATGGATCTGTTCAAACAGCTCAACAACGAAGGGGTCACCATCATCCAGGTAACCCACTCGGAAAAGAACGCCGGCTATGGCTCGCGGATCATCAACCTGCTGGACGGTCGGATCGACAACTCCAACTAACCAGCCACAACACATATAACTCTTATGCGCTATCTATCTTTCTCGTTTTTGCTCCTGTCCTTCGCCCTATGCACCGGCACGCTCGAGGCCCAATACGCCAACAACGCCGTACCCGGCAACGATCAGATCACGGGCACCCTCACCCTCCAGCAGGCCGTCGCCATCGCTATGAAAAATAACCTGGCTGTCAATAACTCGGATCTCGGCTCCCAGCAGTTTAAGATCCAATACGACCAGTCCTGGGAATATATGCTGCCGACCCTCAGTGCAAGCGGCGGCCAGTCGATCAACTTCGGCCGGTCCATCAGTTCCGCGAACAACCAGTACTCCAACACCCAGTTCGAGGCCGGTAATGCCGGGCTCAACGCCGGCCTTGTCCTGTTTCGCGGCCTCCAGTACCAGAATGGGCTGAAAGCATCCCGCTACGCCTACCAGGCCAGCAAAATGGATCTTCAGCAGCAAAGGGATAATGTAACCCTCAACGTGTTACTGGCTTACCTGCAGGTGTTGAGCAACCGCGATCTGCTCGCGCTGGCCATCGAACAGTCCCGCACCGATAGCGTCCAGCTCGAACGCCAGAAGGTCCTCGGATCCGAAGGAGATCTCAATCCCCTGTCCGGCCTCACCGACCTCCAGGGCCAGTATGCCGGCGATCAGGTCGGCATTGCCCAGAACGTCAACAACCTGGAAAACTCCAAGGTCGCGCTCTTCGCCCTGCTCAACGTTCCCTACAACCGCGAGGTCGAGTACCAGAACAGCGTCACCACAACCGATATCTCCCAATACCAGGCCTCCCCGGACAGCATCTTTCGCAAGGCGCTCAGCCTCTACCCCAACATCGAGTCGGCACGGCTGAAAGAATTGCAATACACCCGGGCCCTGGCCCAGGCCCGTGGCGCCTACTATCCGACCGTCTCGCTCAATGCCGGCGTCTCCACGACCTGGATCAATAACCCCGCCGGAACCTTCACGCCCAGCGACAGCGCCTACCAGAAAGTAAATAATATCTACGCCGCCAATGGCGCCGCCCAATACCAGATCTTCCAACAGCAATACACGAATGGAACAACCACCTATCCCGACTGGTGGAACCAGTTCAAGAACAACCGCGGCGAGAACATCGGCATCAGCGTACAGATCCCGATCCTCAACGGCTTCCAGGCCCGGAACAATGTCCGCCTGGCAAAGCTCAACCTCGAAAACTCGCAGATCAATAAGGTCAATGCCCGCAACTTCCTGCAACAACAGGTAGAGAATGCCTTCCAGAATATGGTCGCAGCATACAAAAGCTATAAGTTCTATGCCGAACAGGCAAAGGCCTTCGAGGAATCCTTCCGCATCACCAATATCCGGTTCACGGAAGGCGTCATCACCTCGGACATCTACATCCAGGCAAAATATCGCAGCGACGTCGCCGAGGTCAACCTCGCCGCCGCCAAATACATCTATATCTTCCGGACAAAAGTGTTGGATTATTATCAGGGAAGGCTGGATCTCACCAAATAATCCCCCCTCTATCTTACTTCGATAGCCAGTCACGCAGGTGGCTGGCTATTTTGTTTCCCTCCACCATAAAACCATCATGGCCATAGGCCGAATCTATCTCGATAAGCTGCGCATTCGGCAGGTGCGCCGCCATATGCCGCTGCTCCTCAAAAGGACAAAGGATATCGCTCGTAATGCCGATAACGAGGGTCCGCTGCGTGATCCCCTGCAACACCGCCTCCACGTCTCCGTTCCGCGTTTCCACCGTCGCCGCGCCAGTCGCCTCGGCTTCCCCTGTCGCGGCTCCCGCCGTCTCCCCGGCACCATCCCGCCCCCTGGCAACATTATGACTGTCCATCGCCTTCGTCAGCAGCCAATAACAATAGGCATTAAACCGCTCCACCAGTTTCGTCCCCTGGTACTCGATATACGAAGAAGCCCGAAACCCATCCAGTTTCTGCACATCCGGGTCCGTCTGCTTCTGCACCATGATCCCATAATTACGATAGGTAAGGATGCCGATGGCCCTCGCCGCCTTCAATCCCTTCTGCCCCGCATCGGATCGCGCCTCCCGCCAGCTGCTATCCGCCTCGATGGCAAGCCGCTGCGCCGTATGCACTGCGATCCCCCAGGCGCTCTCCGTCGGCGAGGTCGCGATAAGAAATAATTGCCCGACCCGCTCCGGCTCCATCACGGCCCATTCCAACGCCTGGTATCCCCCCATGCTTCCGCCCATCAGCAAATGGATCCTGCCGATGCCCAGATGCTCCCGGAGGGCAATATGCGCCCGCACCATGTCGCGTATGGTGATCGCCGGAAAATCGCTGTATAAAGTCGCGCCCACCCCAGCGTCACCCGCCGCGTTGCCCGCAACGTCACCCGCCGTTCCACTCTTCCCGCCGCCATCGCCCGCTTCCTGCCGCCCAACCCCATGCTCACCAACACCCGGTCCGGCCCCAACAGGTCCCGAACTCCCATAACAGGAACCGAGGATATTCGCGCAGACGATAAAATATTCCTCCGGCCGGATCGCCCCCTCCTCCCCGATCACGCCGGGCCACCACCGCGCAACATCGGAATTGGCGGTCAGCGCATGACACACCCACACCACATTACTGCCGTCCGCATTCAGCCGTCCATACGTATGATAGGCTATCGTGATCCCGGGCAGCGAGCCGCCCGCTTCCAGCGCAAAAGGCTGATCCAGTCGTAGATAGTTCATGGAGCCGATACTCTCTTAAATTTCGATGCAAAATAAGGGCTTAGGTGCCTTACTTTTGCAAAAATCTTCTATTTATGATCCTAATCGAGCTAGACCGGGTAAGCGGTGACTTTGGTTTCGAAGCAAAAGACACATCCGGGCATACCGTACGCCTGGATAGCAGCCCAGAATCAGGCGGGGCCAACTTTGGGGTACGCCCCATGCAGATGCTGCTGATGGGCCTGGGCGGCTGCAGCGGCATTGATATCGTCTCCATCCTCAACAAACAACGGCAGGCCGTCGAAGGCTTCCAAATGACCATCGATGGCACCCGCGAGACGGGCAAGGAAGCCACCCTCTGGGAGACCATCAACATCCATTTCGCCCTGAAGGGTAATATTGACCCCGATAAGGCAAAAAAAGCCTGCCAACTATCCATGGATAAATACTGTTCCGTCGCCGCCACCCTCCGCGAAGCCCACGCCGCCATCAACTGGACCCTCAGCGTCAACGGCAAGGCCGTCTAATCCTTTTATCACTCAATAGCTAAATAGCATGTCCACTCATCGTATAACAAACGCCATCCGCATCCGTGCCGGCCAGACTCCCGAAAAAGAGCACTCCACTCCCCTCTTCCTCACCAGCAGCTTCTGCTACGATGACGCCGAAGAGATGCGTGCCGTCTTCGCCGACGAGAAAGAAGGAAATATCTATAGTCGCTTCAGCAACCCTTCCGTACAGGAGTTCGTCGACCGGCTGGCCGCCCTCGAAGGCGCCGAGACCGGCTTCGCCACCGCTTCGGGGATGAGCTCCATCGTCGCCACCTTTCTCACCTTTCTGAAGAAAGGCGACCACCTCCTCGTCTGCAATGCGATCTTCGGAAGTACCCATACCATCATCACAAAATACCTCCCCAAATACGGGATCGAGTACACCTATGTCAATACCGATCCTTCGACATGGGACGCCGCCATCCGGCCCACCACCCGCATGGTCTTCCTGGAGACGCCCACCAACCCCGGCCTCGAGATCGTCGATCTCGCCGCTGCCGGCGCCGTCGCCCGGAAACACAACCTTCTCTTCAATGTCGACAACTGCTTCGCCACCCCCATCGGCCAAACTCCTATCGACTTCGGCGCCGACCTCGTCGTCCACTCCGCAACAAAATGGCTCGACGGCCAGGGCCGCGTCCTCGGCGGCGCCGTACTCGGAAGAAAAGAACTCATAAAGGATGTCTATCTCTTCTGCCGCAGCACCGGCCCCTCCCTCTCCCCCTTCAACGCCTGGGTCCTCAGCAGAAGCCTCGAAACCCTCGACGTCCGGATGGAACGCCACTCATCCAACGCCCTCTACCTGGCACAGGCCCTCGAAAACCATCCCGCCATCGCCTCCCTCCGCTATCCCTTCCTCCCCAGCCATCCGCAACACGCCATTGCAAAAAAACAAATGAAGAATGGCGGCGGCATCTTCTGCTTCGACCTGAAAGGCGGCCTCGAAGCCGGCCGCAAATTCCTCGACAACCTCCGGATGCTCTCCCTCACCGCCAATCTCGGTGACACCCGCAGCATCGCCTCCCACCCCGCCAGCACCACCCACGCCAAGCTCACCCCCGAAGAACGCGCCGCCGTCAATATCACCCCCGGCCTCATCCGCATCTCCGTGGGACTCGAACACCGCGACGACATCCTCTCAGACATAAAAAAAGGGTTGGCTTCTTAAGCCAACCCTTTTCAATCTTATTTTTTCGCGCCGCAAACCGGCTCATCCCGCTGCAATCTTCCACCGCTGTCAGCCTACGCCCGCCGCAACCTACCTTTTCCTCCGTCGGCCTGATGCCGCCGCAATCTGCCGCCGCCGCGCTCCTAGTCGCCCCAGATATCCCCCTCTCCCTTCAACCAGGCCTTCACACTCTCCGTCGTCACCGACTTCGGCCGCTCCAGCGGGAATCCCAACGCCCGGTCCCAGCAAAGGCTGGACAACACCCCAAGCGCCCGGCTCACCCCAAACAAAACCGTATAGAATTCATACTCGACAAGTCCATAATGTACCAGCAGCGCGCCGCTATGCGCATCCACATTCGGCCACGGATTCTTGATCTTCCCAAGCGACTGCAATATCGGCGGCACCGTCTCATAGATCGTCCAGACCGTCTGCACCAGCGGATCATCGGGAATATGCTTCTTCCCAAATTCCATCTGCGCCTCGAACCGCGGATCGGTCTTCCGTAACACCGCATGCCCATAACCCGGCACCACCTTCCCTTCACTCAGCGTCTTCTGCACATAATCCGCAATCTGCTCCTTCGATGGCCGCTCCACACCCAGGTCTTCCCGCATCTCCATGATCCATTTGATCACCTCCTGGTTGGCCAGGCCATGCAACGGACCGGCAAGCCCGTTCATCCCCGCCGCAAGGCTCAGATACGGATCGCTCAGCGCCGACCCAACCAGGTGCGTCGTATGCGCGCTGACGTTACCGCCTTCATGATCGGCATGGATCGTCATATACAACCGCATCAGCTCCCGGAACGTCTCATCCTCATAACCCAGCATATGCGCAAAATTCCCCGCCCAATCCAGCAGGCCGTCGGGGTGGATATGATCCTCGTTCTTATATTTTCTCCGGTAGATATAGGCGGCAACCCGTGGCAGCCGCGCGATCAGGTCCATCGAATCGTCAAACACCGCCTCCCAATGATCCTTCTTCGCCATCCCCTTTGCATATTTGTCGGCAAACTTGCTCTCGGTCTGCAACGCCATAATGGCGACCACAAACTGCGTCATCGGATGCGAATCCTTCGGTAAAGCCTCTATCGCCGCAAAAACATGATTGGGAACATGACTCCGCCGCTGCCAGTTGGCGGTCAGATCGTGCGCATCTTCTTCCGTAGGTAACTCTCCCAGCAACATCAGATGGAACAACCCTTCAGGCAATGGCTCCGTCCCGCCCTGGGCCTTGGGCAGCCGCTGCTGCAGCTCCGGGATCGAATAACCCCGAAAGCGGATGCCTTCCTGTGCATCCAGCAGGGAAGTCTCGGTCACAAGACCCGTCATCCCCCGCATGCCCTGATAGATCTGCGCCAGCGTCACCTCGCCGATCTTCTTTCCGCCATGCTCTTTAATGATATCCTTTATCTCGCCGGCCAGCCCATCAGCCTACACCTTGAACCTTTCTTTTATAGTTGCCATATCGATAGATTTTTCGCCCGTAATCCAAATCAGATTTTCCCGGGCGGAGTAAAAGTACACTACAAAACGCTGGGGAACAAATGATCAGTTGCCTTTAAAAATTAAATTCCAATTAACGGAAACTAACGAACGTTAGCCTCAATCCCCTCGGTCGTCACCCCTTCTCGTGCCCCCGTCGGCCCGTCTCTTTTCGCCTCCGTCGTCGCCCCCTCACGCTCTCCATCGGCCCGTCTCTTTTCGCCTCCACGTACCCCCGTCGGCGCCCTATTTCGGCGTCTTCACATAAAGGATACACGCCACCCCACTGAAAATGATATTCGGCAACCAGGCAGCCAGCATGGGCGGCAGATCCCCCTTCGTCGAAAAGGTCACCGCAAACTTATCCATCACGACAAATATCGCCGCAAGCACGATCCCCACCGCCAGATGCAACCCACTGCCGCCTCTGATCTTCCGGCTGGCAATGATCGCACCGATCAGCGCCATGATGATCACGGAAAAAGGCGTGGCATCCCGGTGATACAACTCCACCTTGAAGGTATTCAACCCCTCCGAACCCCGTACCTCCTCCATATGGATGAATTGATGCAACTCCGGCGTCGTCAGCTTATCCTTCATATAGTCGTCCCGCCGCAGTTCCTTGGGCAGCACATTCAGATTCACGTGCAGGCTGTCCCGTTTCTTTAACGTCTCATGCACCCCGTCAATTGTCCGCTCCACCACCGTGGACAGCTTCCAGTCCTTTTTGGCAGCATCCCATCGCACCGACTCCGCCCGGATATTGTAATACACCTTATTCCCCTTCAGCTTCTGCAAAAAGAAATTCGTCGCCACCTTGTTCAGGGTGTCATAATACCGGAATCCCACAAACGTCACGGGGTCCACCCGGAGATAAAAATTATTGTTCTTGTAGGGATCACCGTTGTAGCTGCTGTTCCGGTCCACATACACCGCCTGAAAATCGGTTCTTATCTCGTTGGCCTTCGGAATAAAATACTGGCTGGCAAACCAGAAGATCAGCGAAAGAAACACCGCACCGATCAGGTAAGGCCGCAGCATCCGGTTAAACCGGACCCCGCCCGCAAGGATGGCAATGATCTCCGACCGTCCCGCCATCTTGCTGCTGAAGTAGATGACCGCGATAAACACCATCAGCGGATAGATCATCGACATGATAAACGGGATGAACCCGATATAATACAGCATGATCAGCTGCTTCGCATTCAGCCCGCTCCGCACAAAATCATCCGCCTTCTCGCTCGTATCGATCACCACCGCGATAATCGTGATCACAAGCATCGTGAACACGAACGTCCCAAGAAACTTTTTTAATATGTATCTATCCAGCAGCTTGATCATAGCACAGACATGGCTCCAGCTTCCGGTGCGCAGAGCCGCCGCAATTTACTTCATCTTCCCCACTTCCCCGCCCCCAAACGCGCCAATAGCCCCCCGGGGTATAGAAATTGCTGTTAAAAATGGCGGTAGTCCCACCCCTGATCATCCTCCGTATACTGACCCCGATCACGCTCAGGCTCAATTCCGATCATCCCCGGACCCGCCCCGATAAAGCCCGATCCCGATCGACGGATCACTAATAAATCTCGTCCCATGCAACCTGTCTGGATTATTTTTTGGTACGGGTACCTGGCTGCCCAGCTGTTCCTCGCCTCTTTCCTGGTCCATCCCCTCATCCTGCTGCTCATCTATACGATGGCCCGGCTCCTCGGCCGCCGGCCGTCACCCACTCCTTTCGCCGAGGTCAAAAAAGAGTTCCAGTTCGGCATCGTCATCACCGCTCACCGCGAGGCCGATCTCATCCCACCCATCGTCGATTCCCTCCTGAAACAAACGCATCGGCGCTTTAACGTATATGTCGTCGCCGACGACTGCGACACCACTCACCTGCACTTCCCCGATACCCGTATCCATATTCTCAGGCCGGCCACTCCCCTGAACGACCAGATGGCCTCGCTGGACTATGGCCTGCAACATCTTACCGACCAGGATGAAGTACTGGTCATCTTCGATCCCGATAATCTCGCCCACCCCGATTTCCTCCGCACCCTCAACGCGTTTTACAATAGTGGCTCCAACGCCGTCTATGGCCGCATGCGGTCAAAGAATACGGAAGACACCTACGAACAGATTGACCACTGGGGCGCATCACTCAGCAATTTCATCGAACGCGACATGCGCTCCCTCCTCGGATTCTCCGCGAACATCTCCGGCAGCGGCATATCCGTTCACAAAGCCTTATATAAAAAGATTAAATATGATCAGCGCAGCAGGACGGGAGGATTTGACAAGCAATTACAACTGGGCATCGTAAAAAATATCCACCGCATCACCTACGCCCGGGAAGCGGTATTCTATGACGAAAAAGTCCGCGACGGCAACAATTTCGAGCGCCAGCGCACCCGCTGGATCGCCGCCCATTTCAAATTCCTGGGCAATGCATTCAACTTATTGTGGACAGGACTCCGCAGACGCGATGGCAATCTCATCTATTTCGCCTATAACCTCGTCCGGCCGCCCTATTTTATCCTGCTGGGCCTCTCTTGTTTCATGATGATCACCGACTGGTTCATCGACCCCCGGCTCAGCTATGCCTGGTTAGGTTGCCTGGCGGCTTTTACGCTCTCATTTCTGTTGATCGTAACAAAGGATGTCGCCCATCGGTCCCCGGGAAAGATCCTGCTTTATATTCCCCGCATCTTCTATCGCCAGATCCGCGCGCTGACCCGGCTCCGGTTCAATAAAAGGTCACTGCTAAAAACCAGTCATACCCGGATCGTCTACATCGACGATATCCTCCGGCCGTCCCCAACTGCCCCGCCCTCCGTCACCCGCAGCCCGTCATCCGCAGCAACCCTCTCCTCCCCAACTGCCCCGCCCTCCGTCACCCGCAGCCCGTCTTCCACCCCTGCATCCGTCACCCGCAGCTCGTCGCCCGTCTTCCCCCCATTTAAAGCCGGCGCTTTAAAACCTCCACCTGACCCCGCTTCCAGCTCGCAAAATCCCCCGCCAGGATATGCTTCCTCGCCTCCCCAACCAGCCAGAGATAGAACGCCAGATTATGGACGCTCGCGATCGTCAGCCCAAGGATCTCCTTAGCCTTCACGAGATGCCGCAGATAGGCCTTCGAATAATATTCGCTGAAAGCGCATCCGATGCCGGTGTCTATCGGCGAGAGGTCCATCTCCCATTTCTTGTTATCGATATTGATCACCCCCTCGGAGGTAAAAAGCATCGCATTCCGGCCGTTGCGCGTCGGCAACACACAGTCGAACATATCCACCCCCCTGTCGATGCATTCGAGGATATTCCACGGCGTCCCCACACCCATCAGGTAGCGCGGCCGGTCGAAAGGCAGGTCCTCGCAACAGGCGGCGCAGATATCATACATCTCCTGCTCCGGCTCACCCACGCTAAGCCCGCCTATCGCATTGCCGACCGCACCCTTACCCGCGATATAGGCACAGGAAGCCTTGCGCAGCGCAGGGAACACACTTCCCTGAACAATCGGGAACAGGTTCTGCGTATAGCCGTATTTGTCAGGGGTCTCATGAAAATGTTCCCAGCATCGGTCCAGCCAGCGATGCGTCAGATGCATCGACCGCTCCGCATAACCATAGTCACACGGATAGGGCGGACACTCGTCAAAAGCCATGATGATATCCCCGCCGATCGTCCGCTGGATATCCATCACCTTCTCCGGACTGAACAAATGCCGGCTCCCGTCGATATGCGATTGAAAGATCACCCCCTCCTCCTGTATCTTGCGGGTACCCGAAAGCGAAAAGACCTGATACCCCCCGCTGTCCGTCAGGATCGGCCGGTCCCAACCGTTAAACCGGTGTAACCCGCCCGCCGTCTCCAGCACCTCCAGCCCCGGCCGCAGATAAAGATGATAGGTATTGCCCAAAATGATCTGCGCCTGCACGTCCTGCTTCAGCTGCTGCTGACTCACGGCCTTGACGCTGCCCACCGTCCCCACCGGCATAAAAATGGGCGTCTGTATCTTCCCATGATCCGTGGTGATGGTCCCCGCCCGGGCCGCCGACCCCGGCGCTCCCCCTTCCAATGCAAATTGTAATGATTTCATATTTGTCTGACCTTCGGTCGAACCGCCTCCAGCGGTTCCTGTCGGGCCGCAAATTACATATTCCCCCCCGCACCACCACGACCACCCCACATATCCGCATCCTCCGCACCATCATGCCACCCCTGGGATACCACGTAAGTGGTATCCCCACGAACCCCCTTCTTTTATTCTCTCTACGCCGAAAATTTGTACTTTCGCCCCTGCGCCGGCCACCGGCCGGCGCCGACAGTAAACACCTTATGGCTAAAACGTTTTGGAGTTTCCCCTGGCTCGAGCTGTTTTTTATCGTTTTTTGTCTGATCACCCTGGTACAGTTATTCTACTATGGTTGGTTCTTCAGAAGGCTGGCGTTCTATTCCCCCCCGCCAAAAGAGCACTCTCAACAACACCCCGTCAGCGTCATCATCTGCGCCCGGGACGATGCCGCACGACTCATCACCCACCTCCCCGGAGCCCTCGCCCAACGCTATCCCAGCACCCATGAGATCATGGTCGTAAACCATAATAGCCAGGACGAGACCCGCTATCTCCTCGACGAGTTCAAAAAGACGTTCAAAGGCCTCCATATCGTCAATCTCGAACACGAAGCCCTCGGCATCCCCGGTAAGAAATACCCGCTCAGCATGGGCATCAAGGAAGCCCAGCACGAGATCGTCCTGCTCACCGACGCCGACTGCATCCCCGCCACCGAATTCTGGATCCAGAAAATGCAGGACGCCTACGAAAACGGTGTAGAGATCGTCCTCGGCTATAGCCCCTATAAGAAAAGCCCCGGCTTTCTCAACAAGATCATCCGCTTCGACACCTTCCACACCGCCCTGCAATATTTCTCCTACGCCCTCGCCGGCCACCCCTATATGGGCGTCGGCCGCAACCTCTCGTATAAAAAGGACGTCTTCTTCCGCAACAAAGGCTTCTCCGCCCTCAACCACGTACCCGGCGGCGACGACGATCTGTTCATCAATAAAGTCGCAACGAAGGAGAACACCGCCATCGTTGTCGACCCTGATACCTTCACCCTCTCCGAACCGAAAAAGACTTTCCCCGAATGGTACCGCCAAAAAGCCCGTCACCATACCACCGCACGCTATTATAAACCCCTGCATAAATTCCTGCTGGGGCTCTACTCCACCACCCACCTGCTCTTCTACCCCCTGCTGATCGTCAGTCTCTTCGTCAACTGGCGCATCGCCCTCATCGGCTTCGGTATTCGCACCCTCACCCAGGGTTTCATCTTTCACAAGGCCATGCGAAAGCTAGGCGAAGAAGACCTCTTCCCCTGGTGGTGGCTGCTCGACCTCTGGATGCTCGGCTATTATCTCATCTTCTCTTCCTCATTATGGAAAAAGCCAAAGGCCTGGAAGTAGTCCTGCAATATTTTGAGGACTTTACCCCGGCGCAGATCCAACAACTCAGCGCCCTCGGTGGCCTGTACACGGAATGGAACGCCAAGATCAACGTCATCTCCCGCAAGGATATCGACGCACTCTATGAAAAGCACGTCCTCCACTCCCTCTCCATCGCCGTCCCATTTACCTTTACCCCCGGAATGGAGGTCATCGACATCGGCACCGGCGGCGGCTTCCCCGGTATCCCCCTGGCCATCCTCTTCCCCGAGACCCGCTTCCACCTCGTAGACAGCATCGGCAAAAAGATAAAGGTCGTCGACGCCATCCGCGAAGCCATCGGCCTCACCAATGTCACGACCCAGCATATCCGCGCAGAAGAAATAAAAGATCGCAAATTCGACGTAGCCGTCTCCCGCGCCGTCGCCCCCCTGAAAGAACTCCACGCCTGGTCCCAACCCCTCCTCCGCAAGCGGAAAAGAACCGATCCCACCCAATTCCATTCCGGCCCTCTCTTCGCCACCATCCCCTCCGGCCTCATCTGCCTCAAAGGCGGCGACCTCTCCGCCGAGATATCCGAAAGCAATACCCGCCCCCGCATGGTGGAGATATATGACCTCTTCCCGCTCAACGAGTTCCGCGAAAAATACCTCCTCAACGTGCGCTTCTGACCCTGCCGGCTATCCCCAAAATGTTCCGCCGAACTTCCCCGGGCCTGCCCCACTTCTATCCCCAAATGTCCCCGCAAAACTACCACAATGTGGTATTGCCATCTCGCCAAAGGACCTGACCTTTGCTCCATGACAATATCTGTTTGCATTGTAGATGACAACAAAGACATCCGCTCTGCCCTCGAACAGATCATCCTGATGGCAGAAGGCTATACATTGGCCGGCTCCTATGCTGACGCAGAAGAAGCCCTGCAGAAGATTCCCGAGGTAAAACCCAATGTGGTCCTCATGGACATTAATTTAGGTGATGGTGAGAGTGGCATTGATTGCGTTCGGCAACTGAAACCGCAATACCCGGAGATACTTTTCATGATGTGCACCATCTATGAAGAGGACGAAAAAATATTCGAAGCCCTCAAAGCAGGCGCCAACGGCTATATCCTCAAGAAAACAGCCCCCGGCAAGCTCCTGGAATCCCTGCGCGAACTGCATGAAGGCGGGGCGCCCATGAGCTCACAGATCGCCCGCAAAGTGGTCAACGCCTTCCAACTCCGCGGCGCCGCCGACGCCAGCACCGCCAGCGCCGCCGCAAAAACAACCAGCCTACTATCCAATAGAGAAAACGAAATACTCGAACTCCTCGCCCGCGGCATGCTCTATAAAGAGATCGCCGCCCGGCTCTTTATCAGCCAGGAAACCGTTCGCAAACACGTTTATCACATATATGAAAAACTCCATGTGAACAATCGCGTGGAAGCCATCAACAAATTTTACGGCCGATGACGACCCCCGCATAAAACTTACCACAAAGTGGTATTGTTTTACCCTCCAAGAGCATCTATCTTCGCCACGGGCTGTTTGATATCAGATCCATTAGTCATTTTACCTTTTCCTCGGAATAATTTGCTAAGAAAATGGGCCGTCTTTCGTAGACAGCCCATTTTCTTTTTATGATGTAGGCAGTTCCCCCGCCCCATCCGGCCCGCGCCGGTATTACCAATTCAATTCCAACTTATTATTCTTCCGATCCACATCCGCCATCCGCTGCGACGGATCTATCTCCACCACCTTTAGATCCAGCAACTTCCTGGCGACGCTAAAAGTATACGTCGGACTCGTCCATTTCCACGGCTCAAACACCGTCCTCGGCGTCGCATCCTCCGCCGCCTTCGCCCCAAACATAGAATACTGCGGGATATATGCCATCTCCTTGCTGCCATCCTTATACGTAAGCAACACGTCCAACGGCATCGGCATCGTCCCCACCATCTTCAGCCGGATATTCGACTTCCCATTCTCCTCCCAAAGACTGTCGATCGAATAATCGATCGTCTTCGTCGTACTGATCCAATACTCCCGGTACCAGTCCAGCTTCATCCCGCTCACCTTCTCCGCGATCCGCAAAAAATCACTCGCATTCGGATGCTTGAACCGCCACTCCTTGTAATATTCCAGCAGGATCGCATCCCGGACAGAGGCGCCGGCGATATACCCCAACTCATCTATAAACATCGCCCCCATCGAATACGACGCGATGCTATACGCAAAATTGGTATTGTAATGATCCGCATGTGTCGTCAGCGGCTCCTGCAGCCCGCTCTTCACCAGCGCAAAATACGAGTTGTAGGAACCCGCCTGGTGCAACGGCAGCTGCGTCCGGTTCCGCTCGACGATATCCTGCAGCCCCTTGTTGTCGGGATGCTTCTTCAGCATCTCCTCATAGTAATAGGCACTCACCTCTCCCTCGGCGTAGGTGGTAAACCCTTCATCCATCCAGGGATACATCGACTCGTTCGTTCCCAGCATACCCTGGTACCAGCTATGCATCCATTCGTGGAAAGCGCCGCCAAGTGAAGGCCCAACCAGCAACGTGCTCATCGGGTATTCCATCCCGCCATCGCCGCCATGCACAAACGAATATTGCTTCCAGGGATATTTCCCAAAATGTTTCTCGATATAGGGCAACACCAGCACCGCCGCATCCGCAAGCGTCGTCCAAAGCGTGTCATTCCGCGCCTCGCCGCTCGCGTTCTTGTACAGCACGTTAATCGTCGGTCCGCCGGGGATCCGCCGCACCAGGTGCTTGTAATCGGGATCGGCGGCCCACATGAAATCATGCACGTTCGGCGCCGTAAAATGCCATTTCAGCTTCTCCCCCGCCGGCCGCACCACCTTGACGCCTGGCGCCTCATAACCATAACCGATCTGCGCCGCATTCTCCAGGTAGCCCGTGCCCCCGAGGATATAGGTCTTGTCGATCGAGATCGAAACATCATAATCACCCCAGACCCCATAAAACTCCCGCGCCACGTAAGGCGTCGGATGCCAGCCCTCATAGTCGTACTCGCACATCTTGGGATACCATTGACTCATGGAATACCTGACCCCCGTTTGGGGATTGTCCCGGCCGCTCCGGCGGATCTGCAGCGGCACCTGCGCCTCGAATTTCATCTGAAAGACCGTCGTCGTATGCGGCAGGATGGGCTTCGTCAGCTCCACTTCGAGGATCGTCTCCTCTTCTTTGAACTTTTGCGCCACGCCGTTCATCGTCAGCGCCAGCACATGCTGATAGCCGATCTCCTCCGGTTTCAGGTTCAGGATGCGATCCCGTACGCGGCTATCCCAATCCCGTTGCTCCCCGCCCCCGCGGCGCCCCGAGGAATAAACGATCTTCCCCAGCTCCCGGCTGCGGGTGTCCATCATGCTCCCCGGCTGAAACGCGTTCCAGTAGAGGTGGTAAAATACTTTCGTCAGCGTATCGGGACTGTTATTCGTATACGCCAACGTCTGACTGCCCGTAAACCGGTTCGTGCTCACATCCATATCGACGTTCATCGTATACTTGACGCGTTGCTGCCACCGGTCCGGCTGCGCCGACACCCCGGCCCAAATTCCCAGGAACAACATCCCGGAAAGCATGATCTTTTTTATCATAGTTCAAAAAATGTTCAACCCGGTTACTACAGCGTCGCCCCATCCCTCAGCAACTGCCCCTCGCTGCTAAACAGCAAATTCTTCTTATTCAGATCGCTCTTCTCGACAAAGAGAATGTACTGCACGATATTACCCGGCAGGAACTTCATCGTCACCGTCTTCACCTCCCAGTCCGCTCCCGCATACTTGCTCTTCGAAAGCCCGTCCCTCACCGGTCCCGGGATCGCATCCTTGGCAATCTTCTTCGACGACCACTGCCACTCCCCTTTATTCCCAAACCGCGCATCGAACTTTTCCTTGCCTTCTGTGAAGCTCGCCTGGAATCCACCGGCCAGCAACTTGTCCGTCCAGGTCACGGCTGACGCCCCCGGATACTTCGCCTTAAATGAATCGGTTACCATCGCAGGAACGCTCCTAAACTGCGCCTGCGCACCCACCGCCATAAACATCATCGCGCCGCAAAATGCAGCCCCAAAAAGGATCTTCTTCATAAAACTATATTTAGGTTAACATTGGCTTTAGTCGTCGCCGCCCAGTCGCTTCATCGCCCATCTCTTCCCCGCCGCATCATCTCCCGTCGCAACCTCACCCCTCGCAACCTCATCCCTCGCAACTCACCCCTCGCTCTCATCCCCAGCGTCCTCTTCTTCTTCCGCCTCCCTCCTTCGCTTATCCGGCGCCCCCTCGATGATAATAACGATCTCCCCCTTTACCCCCTTCTCCCGGAAATACTCTGCCACCTCCTTCAAACTCCCCCGGCGATTCTCCTCATAGATCTTGGTCAGCTCCCGGCTCACACAGCATTGGCGATCTTCTCCAAAATACCCCGCCAGCTCTTCCAGCGTCTTCACCAGCCGCATCGGCGACTCGTACAACACGATCGTCCGCGACTCCACCGCCAGCTGCTTCAACACCGTCTGCCGCCCTTTCTTCGGCGGCAGAAAACCCTCGAAACAAAACCGGTTCATCGGCAGCCCGCTGTTCACCAGCGCCGGCACAAACGCCGTCGCACCCGGCAAACACTCCACCTTCACACCAACCCGGATACACTCCCGCACCAATAAAAAAGCCGGGTCTGATACACCCGGGGTCCCCGCATCCGTCAACAACGCCATCTTCTTACCCCCGAGCAACTGCTCCGCCAAATGCCGCAACACCTTATGCTCGTTATGCTGATGATACGGCGACAGCGGCTTGATGATCTGAAAGTGATTCAGCAGTCTCGAAGAATTCCTCGTATCCTCCGCCAGGATCAGGTCTACCCCCTTCAGCACCTCCAGGGCCCTGAGCGTGATATCCTGCAGATTACCGATGGGAGATGGAACGATATACAGCAAAACAATAGTTAGTTTACAGAGATCTCGAAGTATTCCATCACCGGATTGGCCAGCAACTTCTTCCCGGCCTCTTCCGCGATCTTCTTCGCGTCGTCGGCCGAAGCCGCCTCTATCTGCAGATGAATATTCTTCCCGATGCGAACGTCGCTCACACTCCTGATCCCAAGATTCTGCAAACCACCCATCACGGCCTTCCCCTGAGGGTCCAGCAATTCTTTTAAGGGCATAACTTTCACCTGTACCGAAAAGATCATACTGTTTTATTTTTTGTTTGAGCCTTCAGCCGCAACGCTGCTGCCAGTTCTACTCTCCCCCGCGGCGGGCGCCAGCAAAGATACAATAATATAAAAAACGAAAACCACGGGCACCGCCAGCCACTTCAAAAACACCGCCGACAACAACGCCAGCACCACCAGCGCCAGCTTCGGCCAGTTGTTCCGCAGTCCATAATCTTTAAACTTCAGCGCCATCAGCGGCAATTTGCTCACCATCAGCCAGCCCACCACGACGATCAATCCGTACAACACCCATTTATTGACGATCAGCTCCGCCACCGTCGGATTCGTCGTATACCAGGAGATCAGCGGCAGCGACGCGATCAGCAAACCCGCGGCCGGCGCCGGCATCCCTTTGAACCCATAGGCCTGCGACTCATCGATATTGAAGCGCGCCAGCCGGTACGCCGCACAGCACGGGAACAGCAAAGCCGGCAACAACCAGCCCACCGAAACATCCAGCCCGTCATGCTGCCCGGCAAAACTCAACCGCAGCAGCTGATAAAGGATCATCCCCGGCGCCACCCCAAAACTCACGAGGTCGGCCAGCGAATCCAGCTGCTTGCCCAGCGGCGACGTCGCCTTGAAAAGCCGCGCCACCAGCCCGTCGAAGAAATCCACCAACCCCGCCAGCCCGATAAACAGCGAAGCCCAGCCCACCCGCTCCGGCATCCCGATATACTGCGACCCGTCGCTGTAATACAGCACGGATATCCCGTTCTGCAGGATCAGGATCACCGCAATACAACCAAAGAACAAGTTAAGCAGTGTAAAAAGGTTGGGTATATTCTTCATGCCCGAAAATTACTGTTTTATTTGCATTCGTCCCTAAACTACGTGCGCCCCGTGCGCCATCACAGCTTCTATCTCCTCCACCGTGATCGGCACCTTCGCCATCAGATCGACATTCCCGCCCTCGCGGATCCAGACATCGTTCTCTATCCGTATCCCCATCTGCTCCTCCTCGATATAGATCCCCGGCTCCACCGTCAGCACCATCCCCTCGCGAAACGCCTCATGCCGCGGCCCCAGATCATGCACGTCGATCCCCAGATGATGCGAAACGCCATGATACATATATTTCGAATGCGCCCCGCCCTCCGGTCCCGCATTCCTGATATCGGCCTCCGTCAGCAACCCGATGCCCACCAGCTGCCGGCTCATCTCCTCACCCACCTGCCGCACATAATCCGCCGGCAACAGTCCCGGCGTTAACATCTTCTTTGCAAAATTATGAACCGCCAGACAGGCATTGTAGACCTCCGCCTGCCGCCGCGTAAACCGGCCATTCACCGGCACCGTGCGCGTAAGGTCGGCGCTATAGCCGCCATAGGAAGCGCCAAAATCCATCAGCACCAGCTCCCCGTCCCGGCACTCCCGGTTGTTGATAATGTAGTGGAGCGTCCGCGCCGAATCGCCGCTCGCGATGATACTCTCATAGGCAGGACCGCTGCTGCGCCGCGAGACAAACCCGCGCCAGATCTCCGCCTCTATCTCGTATTCCATCACCCCCGGCTTGATAAAGTGAAGGAGATGCCGGAACGTCTCCCCGGTGATATCGGCCGCCTCCTGCATCAACGCCACCTCCGCCGCCGACTTGATCGCCCGCAAACTCCGCAACACCGCCGCACTTCGCCGGTAGGTGTGCAGCGGGAACTTCTCCCGCATCTCCGCGATCAACCGGTACTCCCGCGTGATCAACGGCCCGCGCCGCCGGTCGTTCTCGTTCGTGTTAAGGTAGATACTATCGGCCATATGTACCCACTGCGGCAGGAAATTGTCAAGCACGTCTGCCCACACCACCGTCCCGACCCCCGAGACCGTCTTTCCCTCTTCGGCACTCAGCCGCTTGCCATCCCATTTCTCCTTCAGGGCATTCGGCCGCACCAGCACCAGCACCTCGCGATACTTCTCATCGGGATGCCCCGGAAAAAGGATCAGCATACTGTCTTCCTGCCAAACCCCGGTCAGCCAAAAAAGATCGGTACTCTGACGAAACGGATAATGCGCATCCCCATTCGACGGCATCTCGTCATTACTCGCAAAAACCGCGATCGCCCCCGGCGCCATCGCCTCCGCAAACCGCCGCCGGTTCGCCGTAAACAACTCCGCGTTATTTGGAAAATATCTCATAGTTCATTTTTTTGGGCGCCCGCGCCTCCACGTCTCCTCCCATCGGTCGTCACCGCGTCGGCGCGCCGGGCTCTCCGCTACAGTCCTCGCCTTCGGCTCCGGGCTGCCGCTCCGATCCCTGGCGCAACCTCAAACATGTCGCGAGCCGACAAATTTATGGATTGATCACTAAATCCGCCGTTTTGATAAATCCAACCCAAACTAACGATCGTTAGTTTAGCAATATTTTAACCAATGCTGCCCCAAATTTGATAATCTCTAATCGAGAGGCCCCTTTCGGCCTTGCTATAGAAAAATTTAACTTTAGCTTTGTGTAAACAAACGATTTCTCGCATATGTCAGTGCCTGTTTTTGCTATCCCCACCGACCATCTGGCTCACCTGGGGCTAAAGATCAACGACTCTCTACACTACCAGTTGACTCCTCATGAACTCGTTCGCCATGCCCTTCGCCGCAAAGAAGGCGTTCTCAATGACACCGGCGCCCTCGTCATCCGCACCGGAACCTTCACCGGCCGCAGCCCCAAAGACCGCTACCTGCTCGCCGACGAACACACCACGGATCACATCCATTGGAACGATTTTAACCAACCCATCGACACCCCCCATTTCGACCACCTCTTCGCCGACATAACCAACTATCTCAACCACCTGCCCGAAGTCTTCGTCCGCGACTGCTACGTCTGCGCCGACCAACGCTTCCGCCTCAATATCCGCGTCATCAACGAACTGGCAAGCACCAACCTCTTTGCGTATAATATGTTCCTCCGCCCCACCGAGGACGAACTCGAGAGTTTCCGCCCCGACTGGCAGATCCTCTCCGCACCCGGCCTCCAACTCGACCCCACCCGCTGCGGCACCCGCAGCCCCAACACCGTCGTCCTCTCCTTCCGGCATAAACTCATTCTCATCGCCGGCTCCGGCTACACCGGCGAAACAAAGAAATCCGTCTTCACCATACTGAATTATATCCTCCCCCGCGAAAAGAAAGTGCTCAGCATGCACTGCAGCGCCAACAAAGGACCCAAGGGTGACACCGCGATCTTCTTCGGTTTGAGTGGAACTGGTAAAACCACCCTCAGCGCCGACCCCCGCCGTCAGTTGATCGGCGACGATGAACACGGGTGGACAGGCGATAACATCTTCAACTTCGAAGGCGGCTGCTATGCCAAATGTATCAACCTCAAGGAAGACAAAGAACCCGAGATCTATCACGCCATCCGTCCCGGCGCCCTCGTCGAGAATGTCAAGTTCTATCCCAATACGGATAAGATCAATTTCGAGGACGGCTCCATCACCGAGAACACCCGCGTTTCTTATCCCTTGACGTATATCGGCAACGCGCTCGAGCCCTCGCTCGGCCCTACGCCAAAAAATATTTTCTTCCTCACCTGCGACGCATATGGTGTATTGCCCCCGATCTCCCGGCTAACGCCCGGTCAGGCCATGTACCAGTTCATTTCAGGTTATACCGCAAAGGTCGCAGGCACCGAAACCGGTATCACCGAACCAAAACCAACATTCAGCGCCTGCTTCGGCGCCCCCTTCCTGCCCCTGCACCCCGGCCGCTACGCCGAACTGCTCGGAGCAAAAATGAAACAGCACAATGTAAAGGTGTGGATGATCAACACCGGTTGGTCAGGCGGCGTCTTCGGCAAGGGCAGCCGCATCTCGCTGAACTACACCCGCGCCATGATCGCCGCCGCCCTCGACGGCGCGCTCGATGCAGCGGAGTATGTCTCCCATCCCGTCTTCGGAATGGCCATGCCCCTGTCCTGCCCCGGCGTACCCGCCGAGCTGCTCAATCCCCGCAACACCTGGCCCGACCCCGCCGCCTACGATCAGATGGCCGATGAGGTCGCCGGCTGGTTCATCAAAAATTTCGGAAAATACGCAGACGGCGTCGACAGCGAGATCCTGGCCGCCGCCCCGCAGGTGTCCGGCAAAAAGTAGCCGCCCCCTCTGCCCCTGGGGGTATCGCGTAAAAAAATGTCGTGCTCCCAGGGCACCCGCTAAAAATTAGCAGCCCCCTCTGCCCCCGGGGGATCCAGTAGCAAAATGTCCCTGCTCCAGGGCAGCCGCTAAATATTGGCTGCCACCTCTGCCCCGGGGATCCGGTAGCAAATACCCCCCGGTCCTGCCAAAAAAAAGTACCCAATTATTTTTTTTATTGAGGAAAAAACCAGAGCTTGGCACAACTTTTTCGGCTGCGGGCCACTGCCCGTTGCCTGTTCATCAGAACGTCTTCGATTGTTTGCCAAAACTAACTCCATCCCGCGATGGGGTTTTTTTATTGTTTGCGGAGGCCTTCGTCGGGCCTGCTTCATCACCGCCCTCCTCCGTCGCAGCCTTCACTTCGCTCGCTTGTGGTTGCTATGCAATATAACCTCCGGCCGCAAACGTCTAATGATTGACCTTCGGCCGGTCGGCCCGTGTCCGGCCCTGCCCCCGCGGCAGCCGCCATCTAGCGATGGCCCTTCGGGCAGCCGACCAACGGCCGGCTCTGTCGCCGCCAACTAGAACAACCCGTACAACTGTGAATCGATCCTCGTGATGATCTCGCCCAGGTGCTCCTCATTCTCCGGGAACTTATTCTTATCGATATCTACGATCAGCAGCGGCCCCTCTTTATATCCTTCGATCCATTTATTATAATAGTCATTAAGACGCTTCAGATAGTCCAGGCGGATATTCTCCTCATACTCCCTTCCCCGCTTTTGAATCTGCGCCACCAGCGTCGGCACCGACCCCTGCAGATAGATCAGCAGGTCCGGCGGCTGCACCATCCGCTTCAGCGTCTGAAAGAACTGAAAATAGTTGTTGTAATCCCGCTTGCTCATCAACCCCATCTCATGCAGGTTGGGCGCGAAGATATGCGCATCCTCATAGATCGTCCGGTCCTGGATCACCGTCTCCGTTCCCGTATGGATCTCCAGCAGCTGGTTCAGCCGGCTGTTGAGAAAGAAGATCTGCAGGTTGAAGGACCAACGCGGCATATCCTCATAGAAATCGTTCAGATAGGGGTTATGGTCCACATCCTCGAATTGCGGTATCCACTTATAATGCTTGCTGAGCATTTCGGTGAGCGTCGTCTTGCCGGCGCCGATATTTCCCGCTACCGCGATGTGTTTAGGTTTTTTATTCTTAGTCATAAGTCGTAAATCGTCGTAAGTATCAAATATAACTTAATCCTATTGCATCCTTGGATAATTGAATCGTCACTTTTGCGCTGGCCCGCGCCTTCTCCGCCCCCTGCTCCATCACCCGCCGCAGGTACGCGTCGTCGTTTTGAATCGCCTCCGCCTTCTCCCGGATCGGACCGATAAAACCCACCATCCCCTCCGCCAGTTCTTTCTTCATATCGCCATAGCGGATCGTCCCCGCCGCATAGTCCGCGGTAAACTTCTGCACCACATCCTCGCCCGACACCAGTTGCAACAGCTGGAACAGGTTCGCCACCGACTCCGGCATCGGCGACCCCGGGTCCCCCCCACTATCGGTCTTCGCCTTGGCGACCTTCTTGCGGATCGCCTCGTCCGTATCCGCCAGGTAGATGGTCGCCATCTGGTTCTCGCTCTTGCTCATCTTGCCCGCCCCGTCCAGACTCGGCACCTTTGCCAGCGCCTCGCCGAAATTGAAGGCATAGGGCTCCGGAAACACCTCCCCATAACGGCCATTGAACCGGCTCGCAAAATCCCGCGCGATCTCCAGGTGTTGCCCCTGGTCCTTCCCCACAGGC
This sequence comes from Puia sp., assembly GCF_036500295.1. Lineage (NCBI taxonomy): Bacteria > Pseudomonadati > Bacteroidota > Chitinophagia > Chitinophagales > Chitinophagaceae > Puia > Puia sp. Next base: position 44,387 of record NZ_DASYCH010000098.1, read on the forward strand.
ACCAGCGTAGCCCGGTGTAACAGAATATCCGCCGCCATCAGCACCGGATAGGTCAGCAGCCCCGCATTCACATTCTGCGGCTGCAAGCGGACCTTATCCTTAAAGGTAGGGGTCTTCTCCAGTTCGCCAACATAGGCCAGCATATTCAACAGCAGGTATAACTCAGCCGTCTCCGGCACATGACTCTGACAGTAAAAAGCTACTTTATCCGGGTCCAGACCACAGGCGATATTCTCCGCCATCACCCGCCGGACATGCCCCTTCAGCTCCCGGGTCTCATTCAGCGTGGTAAGGGCATGAAGATCAGCCACCATAAAGTAACAGGTATAACTATCCTGCATCCGTACATAGTTCCGCACCGCGCCAAAATAGTTTCCCAGATGGAGAAAACCCGTCGGCCGGATGCCGCTCATAACAATATCTTTCTTTTTTTCCATAGACATGCCGTCGATGCGTTTTTGCCTAAGGTATCGCATCTCCGGCAAACCGCTAAAGTCTGCCCTTCGGGCGAAAGTAGCTAACGCGACTTTGCGGGGACCGCGAAGATAGCTATTTTTGTCCCAAAGCACCTGCATGGAAGTCAATGACGCACTGATCGACAACCTATCCAATCTCGCCCGCCTGGAATTCAACGCCACCGAAAAAGTGGCCATAAAAAAGGACCTCCAGAAGATGATCCATTTCGTGGAAAAGCTGGGCCAACTCGATACTACCGGCGTCGAACCCCTGCTGCACATGAGCCCCGAGATCAACGTCCTCCGGGAAGATATCCTCCAGGGCTCCATCTCCCGCGAGGCTGCACTCTCCGCTGCCCCGGTCACCGACGGGACATACTTCGAGGTACCAAAAGTCATCCGCAAATAACCCCCGAAAATCCCCGCCGATGCCCAACGCCCCCATCATACACCTCGAACAAATCCAGAAAAGCTATTTCATGGGCAAACAGGCCCTCCCCGTCCTCAAAGGCGTTTCCCTGGAGATCCTGAAAAATGAATATGTCGCCCTCATGGGTCCCTCCGGTTCGGGGAAAAGCACCCTGATGAACATCCTCGGCTGCCTCGACACCCCCACCGCCGGCAAATACGTACTCAACGGACAGGACGTCAGCAAGATGCCCGATGACGACCTCGCCGATGTCCGCAACATCGAGATCGGCTTCGTCTTCCAGCAGTTCAACCTCCTGCCCCGGCTCACCGCCGTGGAGAACGTCGCCCTCCCCCTCGTCTATGCCGGCGTACCCGCCAGACAACGCATCGAACGGGCCATGGCCGTACTCGAAAAAGTGAACCTCAGCGACCGCGGTCATCATAAACCCAACGAACTCTCCGGTGGCCAAAGCCAGCGCGTCGCCATCGCCCGCGCACTCATCAACAACCCCTCGCTCATCCTCGCCGATGAGCCCACCGGCAACCTCGATTCAAAAACCTCCATGGAGATCATGGAAATCTTCGGCGCCATCCAGGCCGGCGGCAACACCGTCGTCCTCGTCACTCATGAAGAAGATATCGCCAACTACGCCCACCGCATCGTGCGGTTGCGCGACGGAGTGATAGAAAGCGACCGCCGCCGCGCCCCGGAAACACTCGCAACCTGATGGCTATCCGCATCTATACAAAAACAGGGGACAAAGGCTCCACCTCCCTCATCGGCGGCACAAAAGTGCCCAAAAGCCATCTGCGCATCGAAGCCTATGGCACCGTCGACGAACTCAACTCCTTCATCGGCCTCCTCAGTGACCACCTGTCCGCCGCCGGAGCCGCTCCTGCCCCCGCCTCCGCGTCCCCTCTCGCCGCAGCCGCTTCCCCGTCCCCAAGTCCCTCCACAGCCGTGTCTCCTCTCGTCTCCACCGCGCCTGCCCCAGCCTCCGCGTCCCCTCTCGCCGCAATCGCTTCCCCGTCCCCAAGTCCCTCCACAGCCGTATCTCCTCTCACAGCCGCCTCTGCCCCGCCCGCAAGTCCCTCCGCAACCGCCGAGCCCGCAGTCGCCGCCTCCCCCCTCTTTCCCGAAGCCCAAATCCTCCTCCGCGAGATCCAGGACCGCCTCTTCACCGTCGGCTCCTCCCTCGCCTGCGACCCCGACAAAGAACCCAAATTCGCCATCCCCGATCTGCACGAAGCCGATATCCAATTGCTGGAATCCGCCATCGACTCCATGGACGCCGAACTCCCGCCCATGAAGTCCTTTGTCCTCCCAGGCGGCCATCCCGCCGTATCCACCGCGCACATCGCCCGCTGCGTATGCCGCCGTGCCGAACGGGGCGTGGTACGCCTACAGGACGCCGGAGCCCCCATCGAGCCCCTCGTCCTGCAATACCTCAACCGTTTAAGTGATTATTTATTTGAGCTGGCCCGCTTCATCGGTCATCGCCTCGCGGTACCCGAGATCCCCTGGAAGCCAAGGGTCTGATTATCATCAATTTACCATCTGCCCATCCTTCATGTGAAGAACCCGGTCGCTCATCATGGCCAGTTCCTCATTATGGGTCACTATTAGAAACGTTTGCTTGAACCGGTTCCGCAGGTCGAAGAACAGCTGATGCAGTTCTTTGGCATTGGCCGTATCCAGGTTACCGGTCGGCTCATCGGCAAATACGATATCCGGCTGATTGATCAGTGCCCGCGCTACGGCCACCCGTTGCTGTTCCCCGCCCGACAGGGCGCCGGGTTTGTTTTCGGCGCGATGATCGACGCCCAGGACTTTTAACAGTTCGAATGCCTGTTCTTCCACTTCCCGTTTCTTCCGGCCGGCGATCCAACCTGGGATACAAACATTTTCCAGCGCGCTGAATTCCGGCAACAGGTGATGGAATTGAAAGACGAATCCGATATGTTTATTGCGAAAGGCGGCCAGCGGCTTCCCTTTCAGGTCATGGAGTTTCTTGTTTTGGAGAATGATCTCGCCGGCCGCAGGTTCATCGAGGGTACCGAGGATATGCAGCAGGGTGCTCTTGCCTGACCCGGAAGGACCGACGATACTCACTATCTCACCTTTTTTAATATCCACCGTCACTCCTTTCAGCACCCATAAATTTCCGTAATATTTCTGTATTCCCTTGGCTGTTAGCATACTATTGATTTAAACGCAGCATTGGATCACCCTTGCACGCGCAAACCTACAAAAAATACCCTCCCCATCCCTCCCCCGTCCCAAAATAGGAAAGGCAAAATTTGGAGAAATCATTTTAAAAATTACTTTTGCGGAAAATTAAGAACGATGTTTTGGACACTTGAACTGGCAAGCTACCTGGAAGATGCCCCCTGGCCGGCTACCAAAGATGAATTGATCGACTATGCTATCCGTTCCGGTGCTCCCATCGAGGTGGTAGAAAATCTGCAGGAACTAGAAGACGAAGGGGAGATATACGAGGGCATCGACGACATCTGGCCCGACTATCCCAGTCAGGAAGATTTCTTTTTCAACGAGGACGAATATTAGCAAAGTGGCGCTCCGTAGAGCGCCACTTTATTTATTTCTCCATCTGTTTGATCACCTCTTCTGTAACCCCGGTCGATGAGAACCCTCCATCGTGAAATAGATTCTGCATCGTCACCATCCGTGTCAGATCGCTGAACAAGGTCACACAGTAGTCTGCACACTCATCACCCGAAGCATTTCCCAACGGACTCATCTTCTCCGCATAGGTGATAAAACCGTCAAAGCCCTTCACCCCGCTGCCCGCTGTCGTCCGCGTGGGCGATTGCGAAACCGTATTCACCCGGACCTTTTTCTTCAAGCCATAATTATATCCAAAGCTTCTCGTCACACTCTCCAGCAGAGCCTTCGCATCCGCCATTTCATTATAGTCCGGGAACACCCGCTGTGCCGCAATATAGGTCAGCGCAACAACGCTGGCCCGTTCGTTCAGCGCATCCAGATCCCAGGCCGTCCGCAGTACCCGGTGCAGGGACATCGCCGAAATATCCAGCGTCTTCTTATTGAACTCATAGTCTATCTCCGTATAGCTCTTGCCCTTCCGCATATTCAGGCTCATTCCGATGGAATGCAGGATAAAATCGATCCCCCCGCCAAAATGTTTCATAGACTCCTCGAATAATTTCTTCAGATCGTCCATATTGGTCACATCGGCGCCAATCACCGGGGCCTTCACCGCCTCTGCCAGCTTATTGATCTCCCCCATCCGCAACGCTACCGGCGCATTCGACAGAACGATCTGCGCACCTTCCTCATAGCATTTAATGGCTGTCCGCCAGGCGATGGATTTCTCATCGAGCGCACCGAATATGATCCCTTTTTTCCCTTTAAGCAGGTTGTATGCCATAGATTGAATTTTGCGCCAAATATAGATTTTATCGCCCAAACAACCGCACAACGACTCCCACGACCAGGATCGTATACACGATGATCAGCAAAAAATTGACAAAGATGAACAGGAAGAACCTCCCAGCCGCTTCCCGCGGCCGGATCACCCGCTGCAACCACCGGTTGAAGAAATACACCGGCACAAGCGCCAGCCCGATGATCAGCAATATAAGAAGGGAACGTATTTTCATGATCTTCATCCCAGCACCATTTCCCGGGCATTCTCAAGCGCCGCCGCCGTTGGCTTCTCGCCGCTGAGCATCTGGGCAATCGCATTGATCCGCTCGTCCTGGTTCAACAAACGTATATTGGTTTGAATGGCTTCCCCTTTGACGGCTTTGTATACAAAGTAGTGCGCATCGGCCTTCCCGGCAATCTGCGGCTGATGCGTGATACAGATCACCTGCCGCTTCTTCGCCAGCCCCTTGAGAATGATACCCACCTGTCTTGCCGCCTCACCGGAAATACCCGTATCTATCTCATCAAAAATAAGCGTGGGCAGATTGATCGATTCCGCCACCAGCGATTTTATACAAAGCATCAGCCGGCTAAGCTCCCCGCCCGATGCCACCTTGCGGATAGGCTCGAATCGTTCGCTCTTATTGGCATCAAAAAGGAAATCGATCGCATCGGCGCCAAAAGGATCAAGGGCGGCCGGCGATACCTGAACCTTCAGCCGGGCATTCGGCATACCCACCTGTTTGAGCAGCTTATTGACCTTCTCCTGCAATGGAGCCGTCTGCGCCTGCCGGTTCTTCGAAAGAACAGCCGCCTTTTTTTGGGCCTCCTGTAACAACCGCGCCACTTCCTTCTCACCGGCGGCAATACCTGCATCCACCTGAAATGAATCCTGTAATTTATGTTGCAGCTGCCGGTAAATTTCCAGCAATGCGCCGGTCGTCTGCGCGCCATGTTTTTTCAACAACTTGTATCCGGCCGATAACCGTTCGTTGATCTCTTCGATCCTCCGGGGATCATATCCTACCTCTTCATTGATACGGTCAACCTCTCCGGCAATGTCTTGCAATTCTATCTGGACCGAAGACATCCGCTCCGTCAGTGCGGACAGCTCGGGATGATAGGCGGCATAGGTCTGTAAGGAATGCTGCAGCGTCTTCAACTGCTGCAACAGCGGTTGCTCGCCTTCTTTCAGCTCATAATATACTTTCGACAAAGCCGTCTTGATCCCTTCCGAATTGTTCAGGATCTTCAACTCCTGATCCAGTTCTTCCAATTCATTCTCCTGCAAATTCACCTCGTTCAGCTCGTCAAAAAGAAATTTATTATAATCCAGCTCTTTATTGAACTGCGCCTGCTGTTCCTTCAACGTAGCCAGCTCACGGGACGCCGCCTGCCACTGGCGATAGATCCCGCGATACTCCTCCAGCACGCCACCCTGGCTTGCCAGGGCATCCAGGACCTCCCGCTGAAAATCCGATTCGCCAAGTTCAAGGGTGTCAAACTGCCGGTGAAGATCCACCAGCAAAGAGCTTAAGCCCCTCAGCTGCTCCAGGTTTACTGGAGTGTCATTCACAAATGCTCTCGACTTGCCCGAAGGCGCAACCTCCCGCCGGATGACCACTTCTTCATCCGCATCAAGATCATGTTCGGCAAAAAAAGCCGCCACCTCTTTCTTTCCCGCTAAAGCAAAGATGCCTTCCACAACACATTTCTTATCCCGTTGTAACAGCGCCGCTGAATCGGCCCGGTCACCAAGGATCAGGGAAAGCGCCCCCATAAGAATGGATTTGCCCGCGCCCGTCTCGCCCGTTATGATATTCAATCGTTGGGAAAAGTCGATACTAAGCGCATCGATGATGGCATAGTTCTGTATTTGTATCCGCTGTAACATAATATTCCGCAAAAACTAAGGCAAAATAAGGAAAATTCACACTACTCTCCTTTGCATCTGGCGAGGCCGGCCTTCGCCCGCTGATCAAGCGAATTCTTATAATCATGATCCTTAAGGGAAAGGCACTTTTCAAAGAAGGCAATCGCCCGTATTTTATCCCCACGTTGTTCATAAATATATCCGATCTGCAAGGCCGCCCTGGCCGCGAAGTATTCTCTCAGCTGCTGTCCCGTCTTTATCGCCGTCAGATATGCCTCGATCGCCTCATCGTTCCTCGTCAACCCATCATAGATCCGTCCGAGCCGGTACGCATACTCGCATTTCTCTTCTGCCGTCACAAAGCCCGAACTGCTCGTCCCTTGCAACAGCTGCAAGGCTTCCCCAAAATAACCGCCATCACTAAGCAATCGCGCTTGCAGCAATAGCTTGTTCGGCCATATCCGGCTTTTGGCTTCCTTCACCGCCTGCCGGTCCGCATCCGCTTCGATGCCCCCCTTACGCAACACCATTTGCCGGCAACTATCCGCCCGGGCTAGCTCCCCCTTCAAATAATAGAACCAGGACAATTTCAGCAGCGCATCTTTGACATAGAATTTGCCCTTGAACCGCTGAAGAAACAGCTTCAGATGGTTCTCCGCCCCCGGCTCCAGGTGATTGAGACTGGCGTAACCCATTTCCAGGTCCCAGACAGGCATGTCCAGATAGTCCGGGGCATTGTTCATCTGCTGCATGATCTGCAAGGCCATCGCACTTCGGTGATCATTGATGCACAGGTTGGCGTAGAGGTAGGTATATAGATGGTTGTTCCTTGCATCCAGCTGATGCTGACGGATAAAAGCAAACACCTCGTCCGGTTTGTTCTCGATATAGAATTTCAGGTAGAGATAATAGAAAATGGCCTCATCCCGGTAAAGCTCCGCCCATTCATCGTCGGTGGCCAGAAACCGGTCCAGCTGTTTCATCCCCGCCGCGATGCTCCCCTTGATCCCCAGGAGGCTGCTTAGCCATTTATAGCTGTCGGGGATCGTTCCCGCCACCACCTGCATGGCCCCGCTAAGCATCGTAGCCGCAGCAAAGTCCGGGAACCGCTTTGCACAGTCCCTGCTTTGTAAAAAACTCCGGCGAAAATCCCAGCCGGCATCCCAGTTATTACCAAATTTGATCTGGATGGCCGCCCACTGAAAATGGATCACGCTCCGGGTAAAAAGATGAAAAGGGGAATTTTCCGGGCCCTCGCTCATCAGCTCGAGACGCTGATCGAGCCGCCCCTTCCAGGCGGCATACTGCCCTGCATCTTCATTAAAAAAGAGTTGGAAAAAATCGATGTAGTTATCAAGAAAAAAAGGGATCAGATTATTCGGATCCCTTCTCTTTTCAGTTTCCAGTAGCCGGCTACCTTCCTCCAATCGCAGCGCGATAATGGACCGGTAGGCCTGGCGACAAGTATTATTAAAATCGTAATGCTTTTGTCCGACGCTTAACAAAGGTATTAGTAAGCCGAGGACAAGCGCGGGTCTATTTAACCTCAACGGCATCATTCAGCTCATTGTCTACCAGGATCCGGCCGCAGTTCTCGCAGACGATGATCTTCTTGCGCTGGCGGATCTCGCTTTGACGCTGAGGCGGGATGGCATTGAAGCAACCGCCGCAGGCATCACGTAGTACCGGTACCACTGCAAGACCGTTACGGTAATTGCCCCGAATGCGGTCGTAAGAGTGCAACAGCCGGGCTTCAACTTTCTCCCGGGCTTCGGCGGACAGCTTTGTGAAATGCTTTTCTTCCTTCTCCGTGGTAGCGATGATCTTGTCCAGCTCGTCCTTCTTGTTCTTCAAAACGGACTCTTTGCTGCCGATATTCTTCTTTGCCTTTTCGAGCAGTTGCACCTTCTCGGCAATCTCCTCATTGGCATCCTTAATATGCTTCTCGGCCAGCTTAACTTCCAGCTGCTGCATCTCGATCTCCTTGTTGATCGCCTCGAATTCGCGGCTGTTCTTTACATTCTGGCTTTGTTTATCGTATTTCTTGATCAGCGCATCGGCTTCTTTAATAGCCTCTTTCTTTTGATTGATGAATTCCTGGATGCCGTTGATCTCCTCTTCCACCCGGGTCTGACGGGCATGCAGACCCGTGATCTCATCTTCAAGATCGCTTACTTCCATCGGCAGTTCGCCTTTCAGGATCTTGTACTCGTCCAACTTCGATTCAACTTTTTGGAGGGTCACCAGGGAGGCGAGCTTTTCCTCAACAGAGAATTCTTTTACGCTTGACATAGTTTACTTTAATAATAGTAGTTTATCGGGTTCGTTTTGACCACCGATTTAAGGACCGCAAAATTACGAAATTTTTCCCGCAAAACCTCAAAAAGCAGGTCCACAGTGAATTGCTCGCTTTCGAAGTGCCCTATATCGGCAATAACCATCTGGTCATTGGCGTCAAAGAACTCATGATACTTAACATCCGAGGTGATATAAAAGTTGGCCCCGGCGGATAAAGCCTTGGAAATGAGGAAACTGCCGGCTCCCCCACAAACGGCCACCTTCTTCACCGGACGGCCTGTCAACCGGGTATGCCGGATCACCGGAACCCCAAACGCCTGCCTGATCCTGTCCAGAAATTCCTTTTCCCCCATTTCAACGGCCAGCTCGCCGATCAGGCCCGACCCTACACCCGGATGCGTATTGGCCAGAGGTACAAGATCATAGGCCACCTCCTCATAGGGATGCGCGGCGATCATCGCCCGCACTACTTCCCGGCTGAGATGGGCCGGCACAACCACTTCCAGCCGGCCTTCCTTCTCATGATGGCGCCTGCCCGGCTGGCCGACAAAGGGTTGCGTTCCTTCTCCCCCCGTAAAAGTACCCGTTCCTTCCACCGAGTAGCTGCATTCGCTGTAAGCGCCGATATGCCCCGCGCCGGCCGCAAAAACGGCCGCCCGGACCGCTTCCAGATGGTCAACCGGCACAAAACAATATAACTTCTGCAAGGTCCCTTCCCTCGACATCAACGGCTTTCCACCAGAGATCCCCAGCTTCTGCGCGATCCTGCCATTAACGCCGCCGGCGACGACATTATCCAGGTTGGTATGAATAGCATAAATGGCAATATCCCGTTTGATAGCCGCGATTATCGTCCGCTCCACATAGTTTCGCCCGGTGATCTTCTTCAGCCCGCCAAAAACGATCGGATGATGAGCGACAATAAGGTTGGCCCGGCAGGCAACCGCCTCCATCACCACCTCTTCCGTCGCATCCAGGGTCGTCAGCACCCCGGTGCACTCCCATAATCCATTTCCGGTGAGCAACCCGGCATTGTCATAAGACTCCTGCCAGGCCAGCGGTGCCATGGCCTCCAAAAAACGGACGATATCGGCGATGGGTGTACTCATTGAACGATCTGTTCGATATGCGTTAGTTTCCCATCCTCGTTAAATCCTTCCAGCACCACCCGGAACTTCTTGGTGATATCGCTATTGAAGAAGTCGATATTGACACGCTTGCTGTCCTTGTCCGTGAGAACAAACGGCCGCCAGTAAAGGGTCGTCCGGAGATCTTCGGCCTCATTACGGGGGTTGTTCTCAAGATAATTCGGCGAATAGAATTCCTTGGGCATGGAATAACCGATAAGGATCGCCCGATCGAGGCCCTTGATATTGGGATCGGCTCGCTTTTCGTCCCCGCCCTTCTTGGTATAGATAGCGATCGTTCCGCCGGCGCCGCCGCCAAATCCGACCCCCGAACCCGGAGGGAAGATTTTCACCAGGGCAATATCGGTCACCGGTATGTTTTGTATTTGCTGGGCATCCGTTTGCATTTCATTCAGATAGAGACTCGGCCTGCTGCCACGCCAGCTCAGGCTGGGAGACCCCCCTGGACCGTTAGCGGTCGTTATCTGCAACCCCGCTACCTTCCCCTGAAGATAGGTGAAGACATCCGGCATCGCCGATGCCAGCGGATCGTTCACCAGGTCAAACATCTTGGAATCCCCACCGGAAAACATTCCGGAAGCATAGCGCTCATCCAGCTTTTCAACATCGGTCTTTACATGCCCTTTGACCGTCACAGCAGCCAGGGTCTTCACCTTCGCGTCGTCAACAGGCTTCACCCGCGCCTGTTCCTGTGCGATATACCGGTTGCGCCGCAAATAAGCGGAGTCCTCCGCCGTCCAGCCGTCAAAGCCAAGGGACAACGGCTTGGCAAACCTGACGCCGGGGACAAGACCCGTATTGAAAGTCACCGCCGCCTGATTGGACAACGCATGATTGACATTAAACATGTAATAGGCTTTCACCGTATCATAAAAGACCAGCCCCGTTATGCCGAACTTGCTGCCCGCGATATGCGGTATCGAGTACATCTGCGTGCTCGAATCCTTCTTGCTCATGATGACATTCAGCGACTCGTCCTTGGCGATCTTAAAGGCGTCTACTCCAAGTACATCCACCCGCATCGAAAGATAATCCTGCTCGGGATGTTTGATCACCGGCAACTGTCCCCGGACAAGCGATTCCCACTTGAATCGCCGCCAGCCATGCGTCAGCATCACAAGGTCCAGCTGCGCCATCAGGCTATCTGCCGTACCCCTGAAATAATAGTAAGGATCATGTATCGTCCCCTTCAGCTCACCCGTCAGCAGCAGCCGCGAAACAATATTGTCATCGTTCGGAAACAGCCCGTCGGCTGTGGCATCCGTCACGGACAGCGAGAGATTGCTTCGCATCGTATCCGGCACATCGATGACAAGGCTGTTCTTCCCGCGCCGCACCACGCTTTTCATCAGCAGTGCCATCTCAGGCTTGAAAGTATATTCGTGGTTATTGACAAAAACCACCCGTTCGGCCACGGGCATCATATTCTCATTGAAGATGGTCAGCTGAAGGACTCCACTGGGGAGCTGACCCGTAGGGATGGTGCCCCCGCTCATGAAATTATCTTCGAGATTGACTTTGGCCTTATACACCAGGTGCTGGTGCATATGCGCGATAATGGTAAGATGTTTGAGTTCCGGTCCGCCTTCCGCGCTCCGGGCCACCGAAAAAAGAACCTTCTGATTGCCGGGTATCGCCCGGAGTACCGCCCCCATGGGCCTCACAGCGGGTAATGCGGTCCGGTGTTCGATCCCTTTTTCGTCCTGCCACACCGCGGTCAGCGAGTCACCCTTGTCAGGCGTGATAGGGAATCTGCCCATCCCATCATGCTCGGAAACAAAGGTCAACACCTCCTTTCCGTTCTTATCCTGTATCGATCCCTTTATGGACACCGGTAAACCAAACTGGTCATTCGCCTTGAACGCGACCATCCCCTCCACACCCGCGATAAGATCGCCACCCTCGGGGAAGAACTGGACCTTTGTCTGCCGGGGAACGATCGTCACCGTGATCACGCTATCCTTCTTGTCGTAGATCCGGATATCCTTCTCGAAATAAAAAGCCGTATCGAAGTTCGACATCCAGGTGGTGTATCCCCGGAAATGCAGGTGCCCCGCCTTTATATTTTTCGGCAGGTCGAAATTACCCGCCGTACTTGATTCGGAGATAGGATATACCTTCCGCTGGACGATCGCCCCTGATGGATCGGACAGCTCCGCATAAAAATTCTTGCTGAAGATGGACGGATCGGCGCCCGAAAATATATACGCCTTGAACCAGACGGTCTCCCCCGGCTGATAAAGATTCTTGTCAAAATGAACATACACCTTCTCCTGAGGATATCTTTCGGCATATACGTTCAACATAGAGTCCAGCTTCTGCGCCTGTAAAAACACGGGGAACAACAAGGGCAGAGCAATTAACAAGCAACAATTTTTTTTCATACTAATCGAAATGCGGGTTAATTTCGGAATGTTTTGCCTCCCGGCCACATTAAAATTTGTTAAAATGATCTTAACAAAGTCATCACAAGACCTCTACGGCGAATATACGGCTCGAATGCAAAAGATCGCCGATGTAAAATTTTCCGCTGCTGTACTACAATGGGATCAGGAGACCTATCTGCCGCCAAAAGGGGCCGAATTCCGCGCGCGCCAGCTGGCCACCCTTTCCGAGATCGCGCACGAATGGTTCACCGCACCCGAATTTGGTCAGCTACTGGAAGAGCTTCACAGCCGGCAGCAGCTGCCCGAAAATCAACAGCGCAATGTCGCCCTGAGCCTGGAAGATTATAACAAGCAAAAGAAGTTTACCCCCGCATTCGTCCGACGGCTCAGCGAAGCGGGCTCCCGCTGTTTTCACACCTGGCTCCAGGCCCGGTCGGCCAATTCCTTTGCATTGTACCGCGCCGATCTCCAAAACATGGTCCAGCTGAAAAAGGAAGAAGCCGGCCTCGCCGGCTACGAGCATCATCCTTACAACGCCCTGCTGGACCAGTATGAGAAAGGCGCAACGGTCTCCCTGCTCGATAAAGTCTTCAACGAAGTGCGCCAGCCCCTGAAAGATTTGCTCACCCGCATCGCCGGCTGTCCGCTCGTCAACGACGATTTCCTGCGCGGCGATTACCCCAAACAACAGCAATGGGATTTTGGAATGGGCCTGATCCGGCAAATGGGTTTCGATTTTGAAGCAGGCCGCCAGGATCTCTCCGAACATCCCTTCACCACCAACTTTAACAGTCTGGACGTCCGGATCACCACCCGGGTCGACGAGCATGATTTCAACTCCATGACCTGGAGCTGCATCCACGAAACAGGCCACGGACTCTACGAACAAGGCCTGCCCGCGGATTACTATGGCCTGCCCCTCGGCGAATACGCCAGCCTCAGCATCCACGAGTCGCAATCCCGGCTATGGGAGAACAACATCGGCAGAAGCTCGAATTGGTGGAAGACCCTTTATCCCCGGCTGCAATCCATTTTCCCAAAACAATTAAACACCGTCTCCGCCGCACAGTTCTATCAGGCCATCAACAAGGTACAACCCTCCCTCATCCGCACCGAGGCCGACGAGGTCTCCTATCATTTCCACGTCATGATCCGGTACGAACTGGAAAAAAAGCTCATCGAAGGCAGCCTCTCCGTTGACGAGATCCCGGCATGGTGGAACGAACATTATGCCGCCTGGCTTGGAGTGACGGTCCCCGATGATAAACGGGGTTGCCTGCAGGATGTCCACTGGAGCCATGGCAGCTTTGGCTATTTCCCGACCTATAGCCTCGGAAGCTTCTATGCGGCCCAATTCTTCGCAGCCGCCCAAAACCAGGTCCCGGGTCTCAACGATTCCATCGGCGCCGGAGACACCCAATCCCTGCTTAACTGGCTGCGGGAGAACATCCACCGTTGGGGCCGCCGCTATACCAGCGAGGAATTATGCCTCAAAGCGACCGGAAAAACCCTGGAAATCAAGTATTTTTTAGACTATTTACTTGACAAATACGATAATATTTACAAATTTTGAATATAAATCGGAACCTATGAAGCGTTCGTTGTTGTTGATCGTCACGGTTGGTTTTATCTCCTTTCTCTATTCCTGCAAAAAATACATCCAGAAACAGGAACAGAAGGCGGCGGAATCGATTATTACAAATGGGAATTGGTATGTAAGTGGGTATACCCAAAATGATAGCGATATCACTGCCGCTTTCTCAGGTTATCTCTTTAAATTTGACGCGAACAACACCGTAACGGGAACAAAAGGCGGTGTTTCGGCAGCCGGCCAGTGGTCGGATAATATCGTTGCCCGGACTATAACCGCCAATTTTCCCGGCGTAGGTGTACCCTTGGTATACCTCAACGAGACCTGGACCATAAAAGACAGCTATACTGACAGCGTCTCGGCAAAATGCACGGATACTGTTAACCATACGACCAACATCCTGCAGCTAAAGAAACAGTAATCCACCTTCCTTCGAATGCCGCTCTAAATTCCTAATTCTAAAAACGGTTGACTGTTGTTGACCGGGATGACCACTATTCGATTACCTAAACGATAGATTCGTTGAACCGAAAACTTCTTATTGCTTTTGGCTGCTTCTTTATACTGGGAATATGGAAAGTTGACGCCCAGGCCCCTGGAACCGATTTCTCCGCTACCCCCACATCCGGATGTAGCCCTCTCGTTGTTCAATTCAAGGATATTTCGAGTAATGGCCCCACAGCCTGGAGCTGGGACTTTGGCAATGGCCAGACCTCTAACCAGCAAAACCCCTATATCTCCTACTCCAGTCCCGGCACCTATACCGTCACCCTCATTTCCCGCAATGCTTCCGGCGCCAATGCGATGCGAAAAGTCGGCTTTATCACGGTCTCCCCATCACCATCGGTCTCTTTTACCTCGACTCTCAACGTCGCCTGCGCCCCGGCGACTGTCCAGCTTTTCGATCATTCGACACCCGGGACTGGCGGCATCGTCTCCTGGTCCTGGGGATTCGGCGATGGCGCCACATCCTCCGACCAGAACCCTGCCCATGTCTATACTCAAACGGGCTATTATACGGTTACCCTCAAGGTTGTCAACACAAATGGCTGTTCCACCACCAGCAATGCCCCCCGTTTCATCCGGGTGGTAGACGGCATCCAGCCCAACTTCACCTACAACCAGGTATCCACGTCCTGTACGGCCCCCTTCACCGCCAACTTCCTCAACCAAACCTCCGGTCCGGGAACTCTCACTTACAACTGGTCCCTCGGCAGCGGCGCCACCCCGGCTTCCTCCACGGATGCCAATCCCGCCGGCATCGTGTATCCCACCGCCAACCCGTATACGATCTCTTTGCAGGTACAAAGCAGCCTGGGTTGCAGCCAGTCCTTCCAAAAGACCATCAGCTTCAGCAACTTCACGGCCAGCTTCGACGGCCCTTCCGCCATCTGCATCAACAACCCGGCTACCTTTACCAATACCTCTACTCCCACACCCCTTTCCAGCGCCTGGGATTTCGGCAACGGCAGCAGCTCATCCGCCAATCCCGGCACCCAAACCTATACCGCGACCGGCAACTATAATGTGAAACTGGTCAACAAATACGCCGGTTGCGTCGACTCGATCACAAAGCCCCTCTCGGCAGTAACTGCGCCCACCGTCGATTTCATCGCCGATCTCACCACGGCCTGCAAACCCGATCTCACGGTGCATTTTACAGACCGGTCCACCGCGGGGTCGACCAGCTGGCTTTGGGATTTTGGCGACGGGCAGACTTCCACGGCTCAGGACCCGATTCATGTCTACAAAAGTATCGGGACCTTCGACGTTAAACTCACAGTCACAGGTGCCGGTGGCTGCCCGGGTTCCACTACCAAATCGGGTTTCATCACCCTCAAAGCCCCCGTCGCCTCGATCGTCAATGCCGGCAACCTGGGCGCCTGCGTGACGGGTTCTCCCTCCTACACAACCGTCACCCCCACCGTTACGATAGACGGCGTCGACCTTCCTTCGACCTATAACTGGCAGGCCCCCGGTTCCAATGAAATAAGCTCTACCTCCGCCACGCCGAGCTTTACCTATAACAATCCCATCGACTATACGATCACCGTGTCGGTCACCACCACCGGCGGTTGTACCGCCACCGCAAGCAGTTCCGTAGCGATCGGCACCCCCACCGCCTCAGACTTCACAATGAACAGTCCATCCGGTGCTACCTCCGTATGCGGCCGCGACTCGGTCACCTTCACCGCCGCCCCCAGTGGCACCTACTCGTATATCTGGGATTTCGGCGACGGGACCATCTCCAAACCCCAAACGCAAAACACGATAAAATACGCCTACAACAAGGCTTACTCGCCGGCCACGGTTACGCTCTCCCTCATCAACCATGGATGCCCGACAAAAATACCTCACCAGCTGACGGTCAATCCCCCCTTCCCCAATTTTGGCTACAGGATAGATTGCTCCACATCCCCCAAATCCGTCATATTCACGGACTCGACCCTCCCGGGTGCATCCAACTATATCTGGGGCTTTGATGATGGCTCGACCGCATCGGAGCCACCGGCTGTGTCGCCACCCTATGCCCCCGCCCCCGGCGTCCATCCCGTCACTCTAACCGTTTCCCAGGGCGCCTGCGTGACTCAATCCTATACCAAGCCCGTAACCATCTTACAGGTGAACCCCAGCTTCTCAATCAGGGTGGGCGAACTCACAACCGCTCCACCGATCTCGGTCTGCAAAAATCTTCCGATCCAGCTGCGATCCACCACATCGGTCACCCCCGGTGTAGTCGCCGCCGATAGCTACATCAAGCAGTATACCTGGCAGGTCGATGCCAATCCCCCGGAAATCACAACCGATCCGGAGCACGACGTCGTCCTCACTCCCAACGGCCCCCATACGATCCAACTTTCGATGATCGACACCAACGGCTGTCCCGAGATTGCCCCCAACATCAACGTCAATGCCGTCGGCCCAACAGCCAGCTTCACACCAACTCCCCTGGTCGGCGCCTGCAAAAACAGCCCCGTCGCGCTGACAAGCACGTCTGTTTCCGGCCCCGCCCCCGCCATAACAAACTCCACC
>NZ_DASYCH010000099.1:0-31827 GCF_036500295.1 Puia sp.
GGCGCTTTATCATGCGACAAAATTTGCCGTGGAGGGGCTGACCGAATCCCTGCAATATGAACTCAACCCGTTTGGTATCCGGCTGAAGATCGTTGAGCCGGGCGGTTATCAGACGAATTTTTCCGGACGGTCGATGAGCTATTTTGGGGCGGACGGATTGGACGGATATGAACAGCCCTGGGACCAGTTCATGGCCAAAATAGCGGCGTGGCCCTATTCCGGAAATATCAGTGAAGTAGCGGAGGTGATCTATACGGCTGCTACGGATGGGTCTGAAAAGCTGCGTTACCCGGCGGGCCAGGATGCTTTTCATTTGCTGGAGGTGCGGCACCAGATGGACGATGAGACGTTTAAAAAGATGATGGTGGAGCGGATCGGGATTTAGGGTTTTTGTAAATTTGGAGTGACCATGAAAAAAGAATCTATTGTTGAAGTGGGATCGATCGGGGAGCTGCACGAATTCTTACACTATCCCCCGCCAAGGCATCCGCTGGTGAGTGTCATCAACCATGCCGATTTCTATGCCAGACGACCGAAGGAGGATATCCGGTACCGATTCGGGTTTTATACGATCTCGAGTAAGAAATTCGAGGGGCTGCTGTACTATGGGAAGAGCCACTATGATTTTAAGGAAGGCTCGCTGGTGTTTACCGCGCCGGGCCAGGTCATCGGCGCCAGCCCCCATATCAAGGTGGAAGAAGGATGGGGGGTGTTTGTTCATCCCGATCTGCTGCATGGGACGAGTCTTGGGAAGAGGATGCATGAGTACAGCTTTTTTCACTATGAGGTGAATGAGGCGTTGCATATCTCGGAGGAAGAGAATGCGATCATCAAGGATTGTGTCGATAAGATCGCCCGGGAGTACCGGGGAGCGATCGATAAGCATACGCAGGGGGTGATCGTCAGTAATATCGAGCTGCTTTTGAATTACTGTAACCGGTTTTATGACCGGCAGTTTTATACGCGGGCAAGGGTAAATGCCGATGTGGTGCAGCGGTTTGAGCTCCTGTTGAAGGAATATTTCGGGCAGCCTACGCTGATCGAGGCGGGGTTGCCGCCCGTGACGTATTTTTCTTCGCGGCTGAATTTATCCCCCAATTATTTATCCGATCTGCTGCAGAAGTCTACCGGTAAGAGTACGCTGGAGCATATCCATCTTGAATTGGTGGAGCGGGCGAAGTCTCTTTTATGGGGGACGGAGAATTCGATCAGCGAGATCGCGTATGAGCTGGGATTCGAGCATCCGTCGCATTTTACGAAGATCTTCAAGGCGAAAACGGGGAAGTCCCCGAGTGAGTACCGGAATGTGAACTAGGGCATTACCGGGGTAGTGAATTACCGGGTATCGGCAGATAATGACCGGCGGCGGGGGGCCGGGTTTAGCGGCTGCGGGAATTGGGGGTTGTGGTTGATCTTTGTTATCAACCATGAAGAATGCCTGTTTAATCTTTGTTTTGGCCTCGCTGTTGCCGGCATGGGCGATAGGGCAGGTCGGCGGTGATACGGTTCAACCGGCGCCTGTACATAAGTCGCTGAAGGAGGTGATCGTTACGGGCCGCACACCGCCGGTGGAGAGAAAACGGGATAAGATCATCGTGAATGTGGAGGCTTCGGTGACGAATACGGGGTCGACGGTGCTGGAGGTGTTGGAGCGTTCGCCAGGGGTGACGGTCGACAGGAGTGGAGGGATCACGCTGAATGGAAAGCAGGGGGTATTGGTGATGATCGACGACAAGCCAACCTATCTGTCCGGGGATGATCTCAACAACCTCCTCAGCAGCATGAGTTCCACGCAGGTGTCGCGGATCGAATTGATCGCCAACCCAAGCGCGAAATACGATGCGGCGGGAGGCGCGGGGATCATCAATATCAAGACGAAGAAAAATAAGAACGAAGGCTTTAACGGCAGTGTCACCACCTCTTATGGGCAGGGGGTTTATCCCAAGAACAATAACAGCGTCGTGTTGAATTACCGGAAGGGAAAGGTCAATAGTTTTCTCAACTACAGCTTTAACGACGTGAAATACCTGACCGATCTTTATGCGTACCGGAAGTATTACAATGACAGCAAGAGCAACGTCACGGCTATCCTTGAGCAGCCCGCTTATTTTACGGGTACGGTCATCAATAATACGGTAAAGACGGGAATGGACTATACGATATCGGCCAAGACGACGATCGGGATGGCATTGACGGGCGCGGATATTCACCGGAGCGGGAACAATACCGCGCATGCCAACTGGCTTCAGGCGGATGGGAGGATCGACTCCTCTATTCTTACCCTCAGCAAGCCGGAGAACCAGTTTCAGAACGGGGCCGTCAACCTCAATGGAAAACAATCCCTTTCGAAGAACGCCGAACTCACCGCCGATCTGGACTACCTGCATTATCATATGGAGGGAAAGCAGGACTTCGATAACCGGCTGCTTGAACAGGGGGGCTATGATGAGGTGTACCGCAACAATATCCCGACGACGATCCGGATCTTTTCCGGTAAGCTGGATGCCAATATCGGGCTTGGCGGGGATGTCTCGTTGCAGGCGGGGTTGAAGACCTCTTCCAGTCATACGGACAATGCTGCGACCTATCAGAACCGGGACAATCTGCAATGGGTGAAAGACGAGACGCGAAGCAACCATTTTGTCTACCGGGAGAATATCCAGGCGATGTATAGTTCGGTGGAGGGGAAATCGGGCCGGATCAGTTATCAGGGTGGGCTGCGATATGAGTATACTTCCTATACGGCGCATCAGTTTGGGAACAGTGTGCAACAGGATTCTTCGGTATCGCGCAAATACGGGGCCCTTTTCCCCAGCGGTTATTTATCGTATAAGCTGGATTCGCTGAACGGTCTGACGCTGACGATCGGGAGAAGGACGGACCGGCCGGCCTTTCAGAGTCTGAATCCCTTCCTGTATATCATCAACAAATATACCTACGAGACCGGCAATCCCTATCTGCTTCCGCAATATACCTGGAACTTCGAGCTGAGCCATCAGTATGGCAACCTGCTTACCACCAGCGTCTCTTATAGCCGGATCGAGAATTATTTTTCGCAGATATTTTTATCCGATACGTCGAAGACCATCCTGTACTATACGCAGGGGAATGTCGGGCAGGTGTATAATCTGGGGGTGTCGGCGAGTCTCAGCCTGTCGCCGGTGAAATGGTGGTCGGTGGAGTTGACGGCGGTGTTCAACCATAAGCAGCTGAGAGGGTTTAATGGAAACGGTTATACTTCGGAGATCAGCCAGCTCAATGTGAATATGAATAATCAGTTCAGCCTTGGAAAGGGCTATAACGGGGAGCTATCCGGCTTTTATACGACGCGGGCGCGGCAGGACATCCAGGAGCTGCTCTATCCGGCCGGACAGGTGTCAACCGGGCTGAGTAAGAGTATACTAAAGAAAAAAGGTACGATCAAGCTTAGCTATCGCGATATTTTCTACACCGGTGCGATGGAAGGGCTGACTTCTTTCCCGGATGCCACGGAATATTTCAAGCTGAAGAGGGACAGCCGGGTGCTTACGCTGGCCTTTATCTATCGGTTTGGTAAGTCTGGGAATACTGTTCGGCATCAGGATGGGGCGAGTGAGGAGAAGGAGCGGGTGCAGAATGGGTAGAAGACTGGCCAGGCTGGGGCGCCCGCCGGCGACTACAGATATATTCTTATTTTTTAATAAGTAAAATGTATTACCTTTTGGGGAATCATTTTTTAAACCCCAAAAGTTGCTATTATGAAAAGACACACCGCGATTCTGCTTGTGGTTATTCTTGCTGCATGCAACAGCGCTCCTTCCACGCCGGCGGCCGATCTGACGAAGCCGGCCAGTGATTCAACCGTGGTCAAGGAGATCAAATCTCCCTATCCTATCGCTTATTCCTCAAAGTTTACGATCGACGATCCGAAAAATGCCGAGAGCGTGCTGGCGCTATGGAAAGCCTATGATGACGGAAATTTGAGTGCTACCAAGGAGCTGATCGCCGATTCGATGGATGTGGATCTGGCGAGCGGGGCACACATGCGGTTGAGCCGGGATAGCATTATTGGGACTATTCAGAAGTTCCGCAGTATGTTCAAGAGTGCTGCCTCCAAGGTGGATGCGGTGATGGCGGTGAAGAGTGCGGATCGGAATGAGCATTGGGCGTTGATCTGGGGCACGGAGACGGATGTTCTGAAAAATGGAAAGGTGGATTCGAGTTATCTGCAGGAGACCTGGAGGTTTAACGAGAGCGGGAAGGCCGATTGGCTTATGCAGTTTAGCAGGGTGGCGACGCCGCCGAAGAAATAGATCGAGGAAATGTGTTTATAGAAAAGTCCCTGTTGTGGGGCTTTTTTTATTGGTGTTTTCGATAACGCTCGGGTTGCAAGCCATGGGCGGTTTTGAAGGCGCGGCAGAAGGCGCTGGGATCTTCGAAGCCGCATTGCCCAGCTATTTCCAGGACGGGAAGGGTGGATGTTTTTAGCAGGCGGGCGGCGTGGTCGAGCCGGAGGTTGACCAGGTAGCGATGGGGCGTGGTATTGAAGGCGGCGCGGAATTGACGGACCAGCTGGGGGGTGGAGAGGCAGGCGGCTTTGGCGATGGTCCGGAGATCGAGCGGTTCGCCATAGGAGGACTGGAGGAGGTCTTTGGCGATGCAGAGCCGTTTGAATATTTCGCGTCTTGTAACCGGCTTGAGGGCGTTAACCCTTGCGGCGTGGGTAAGTTGGGATCGATGGGTGCGGATCAAATGGCGGAGAAAGAAGATGAAGTATTCGTCCGTGGCGTCGCCATTGTAGTCCTGGATGTCGAGATGGAGGAGGAAAGAGTTGAGTTGGCGTTGTAATTCGGGTTCTACCGGATAGAGAGTTTGAAAAAATTCAATGCTATCCTTACCCGCGGGGTCCGGATCGTCGATGGATGCCGCATCACCGCGGGTGGTATCGGCGAAGACCTCGCGGGCGAATTCCTTTTTGAAGAACAGGGACAGGATCCTTGCGGATGTGTTTTTGTGGATACGGCAGGAATAGGGTTGATCGTCGTTCAAAATAAGGAATTGCCCCGGCCGGACAGCGATCTGGCGACCGCCGATCCCATAACATTCTTCCCCGGCGAGCACTGTTTTAAAGGAAAGGCAACCTACGTGGTTGTCGCAGCCGGCCTGTTTGCTCCAGGCGTTGAATATGATGTTCTGATTTTGGAACCGGCTGAAATGCAGCTGCTCATTAAACCCGGGCTTTGTATGATCCGGAAGTTGGGTAAAATACATAATTGAGCATTTTGGCACATGGGGCCGTTCTTGTAAGTTATAGTTTTGCGGGTGAAATCTGAAAATATTTTTCCGCATGAACGACTTTTACCGACTTCTTTTCCCACTTGTAATTTTTTCCGCCGGCTGTAGCTCCCGGCCGCCGGCTGACGGCGGGGTGAACCTGAAAAACCTGGTCACCGACTTCTTCCGGGGAATCGAGGAGAAGGATACAGGGCGGATGCGCCGGCTGACGACGGACGATTTTGTGCTTTATGAAGAGGGATTAGTTTGGAACAACGACAGCGGCTTTAATAATATCCGGCGTAGCCTTCCTTTTTACGTCAAGTATGTCCTGAGTGATTTTGTGATCCATGTCGATGTCCATTCGGGGGATGCCCGGTTTAACAACCATGCCGATTTTGTCTTTGATGATACCGTCAAAATGAGTTTTGATTGGGTGGAAAGCGCCACTTTCCGGAAGACGGCCGATGGTTGGAAGATGAACTTTCTGAGCGTGGCGAGACATATGGGGTATACTCCGCCGCGATATGACACCATGCGATTTGCAAGGGAACGTTATGCAAAGCGTGTGACGGACTTTGCGAAGGAGCCGATCAGGGAGGGCGGGACCGTTTTCCTGGGCAACAGCCTGACCGAATTTGGGGACTGGAAAAAACTGCTTAATGATTCGGATGTCGTCAATCGCGGGATCGCGGGGGATAATACGTTTGGGATGCTTGACCGACTGGGGGATGTGCTTGCGCGGCGACCGAAGAAGATCTTTATCGAGGCCGGGATCAATGATCTTGCCCAGGATATTCCGCCCGGAGTGATCGTTGGCAATATCCTTGTTATCATGGGAAGGATCAAGGCTGCGTGTCCGGGGGGTGCGATCTATGTCCATAGTGTGTTGCCGACCAATGCCGACGCGAGGACGGAATACCCTGAGGTTGTTGGAAAGAATGCGTTGGTGGTGGATCTGGACCGGGCATTGAAAAGCGCTGTTGAGGAGAGGGGTGGGGTATATATCGATGTGAAGGCTGTGGTGGAGGATGGGCAAGGCGATCTTGACCGGAGGTATGCGAAACCCGATGGGCTTCATCTTAATTCCGCGGGTTATGCGGAGTGGGCGAACCTTCTGCGGAGAATGAGGCGGTAAAAGAAAGGGTCGTCTCCCCAGAGACGACCCTTTCTTTATCAGTAGGGGGCGATGAACGTATAGGTTTTGTCGCCGATGGTCCAGACTGCTTTGAAGTAATAATAACCGGTGCCGGGGCAGGAGGTTGGGTTGCCGCTGGAATCGAGGCCGTAGGTGATGTCGAGGGTGACTGCTTTGCGGATGGTTTCGGTCTGGCCGCTGGTGAGCCGCCAGTCGCAATCCTGTTCGACGACGAGGGGTTGGACGATGAGGGTTTCGAATGAGTTGCCGAAGCGGTTGGTGCCCCAGATGGCGATGTTGCTGTTGGTGCCGTCGGAATGGGTTCCGGTGGTTGTCATGACGACTCCATTACTGTACGTGAACACTCTTTGTTTTGCAACGTTCCAGGTGCGGGTGGCACTGTCGGCAAACTGGACGGTCAGATTGTTGGCGGTGACGGTGTGCGTGATCGTGGTGAGGCTTGCGAGATCGCGAAGAAGACCGCCGGAGACATTTGTAAAGGTGTAGGTCCCGTTGATGATGATGGTCTTTTGATCGCGGATTCGGGTGATCTTCAGGTTATTGATGTTTACGGTTACTACGGCGCCTTTATCTTTCCAATGGGTGCCGATGGGGATCGCGATGGTGATGACGCCGGTACGGGTCCGGTGACCTGCGCAGCCGAGACCGTTGTAGGTGATGATGAGTTCGCGCAGGCCATTGGCGGTGTCGGTTGTTACGGTTGCGTCGCAGAGATTGTAAAGGATCTGCAGGCCGCCGGTTCCATCGGTTTGAAGGCCGGAACCCGTGCCGGTGGACGCTACACCACTGAAGGCGGCGCTGGTGTTCAGTGAATTGTTGATGTCGTCTTCGGCGGCATTCAACTCTGTGGTGACCTGGCTTTCGTCATCCACCTGTGTCTGCACCTGAGCCGTGCTGTTGTTGGGTGCGGTGCTGTTGCCGGTGTTGTTGCTACCTGTAGTAGAATTGCTTTTGTTGCAAGCAATGATCAGGCCGGCGACGACGGCTGTGGTCGCCAGCGAGATAATGAATCTCGTTTTCATGATTTGTAAATTTTAGTTGAAGTAGTAGGTAGAAGGCGAATTTTAATGCGGGTTTAACCCGGGCACCTAATATATTTTCCTTCTGTCCTATTTTTCAAAATTTTATGTATGAGGGTTAAACCTTCAGTGAATTGAATAGTCTGAATTCATTTTTTAGGGTATCTTGGTGGATAGCTAAACCCCTACTACCATGGATATTGAATTTGTTCGGGAGAATTATCAGCGAATGCCGGATGCCGAACTTGTTCGGGTCGCGACCGAAGATTCGGCGGGCCTGACGCCGGAGGCTCAGGAGATAGTAAAAGAGGAGATACAAAAGCGAGGTCTTAACAAGGCCATCATCAGCGGCGTGGAGGCGCAGAACAAGAGTTATACGACCAAAGAGATCGATCATTATTGCGAGCTGGTGCGGACATTGGACTGCCCGATGTGCGGATCGGCTGAATCTCCGCTTAACGCTACTATCACGAGTGAGGTGATGAGCTTTATCATCCTTACGCAACGAACCAACAAAGTGAAGGTCGCCTGTCCGGGTTGCCTGGACAAGGCCAATAACCGGGCACTGACAAAGACAGCTGTGCTTGGCTGGTGGGGAGTTCCGTGGGGGATCATCCGCAGTGTACAAGCCATTACCCGAAATATCAGCAGTAAGCGGACGAACCGTGCCGAGGGGCCTAATGATACTTTGCGGAGTTATGTTCTGTCGAGGATTGGTCGATTAGAGACGTATAAGGGCAGCACGGAGAAGCTGCAGGAGATCATTTCTTCGGAATAATATCGTTTGCGAAGAGCAACGGTTTAAAATAAGGGGTGAGGCGTTGAAAAGGAGTCCGGGGGAACGGGCGATAGGGGTAGTATTGCGCAAATAAATTTTCGGTTATGAAAGTTTTTCTGACGCTATTGCTTCTGGGTATCTGGCGCCCGTTTACCAGCGAACCTCTCGTGATCCAACCTGGTGATAGGATCATCCGCTATGACCGGATCCGGCCGGCGCATGAATTTTACAAGAATGTGATCCGGGATTCGGCCGGTAATATCCGCTATGAATTTATGATGGAGAACATGAGCTTTGTCGATTCGGCAAAGGGGCGGATCATTTTTGCGAGAAGCCGCCAGGTGCCGGCGGGGCAATTCTCGACGGATACTTCGGTGACGGACCTGCAGCTGAAGCCGGTGAGGATGCATGAGATCCATTACCAGCGGGGGGTGAGTTTCGATATGGAGTTTGGGGCGACGGCTGCGACGGTGATCACGGACCGAAAAGGAGTCATGTCGACAAAGGAATATCCGATGAAGGCCGGGTATTTCGAGGATAATATGATCGAATATATCTTTGGCTGGCTTGCCTTGAAGAAGGGTGTCGTTTACCGGCTGGACAATTTTAACAAGGACACGCCGGAACCATCCGATCCTTATGAATTAGAGTATGTTTTTGATGACGAATGGGATCTTGCGCCGGGCCACCGGACGCTTTACCGGGTTTTCCGTTTTGTACATGGAAAGACCACAGGTCATATCTGGATCGATAATGAGACAAACAGCATTGTAAAGACTGTGGCAGTTTTCCCGGGAGGGTCGTATTTCCTTACCCGCCAGTGATCGATCTGAGGCGGGGATCGTCCGCGGACAACGGCGGCAGCCAGATGGCGAGTCGTTCACGCGTCCAATACTGGTGGGTGGGGTTGCCGGGTCTTGCGAAGGAATAGTGATAGAGGACGGCGCGGATGTAACGGGGTGGCTTATCCGGGAAGGGATTGGCGGCGAAGAGACTTAGTGCGCCGGGATCATTTTGCAGGAGTTTGACGATGAGTCTGACGGTCCAGGGATATTCGTCGGGTGTCGACATGGCGGCGAACCACATCTGCCAGTCGAGGCGGGGTTGGTAGGGTGCGACCTGGGGCGGGCGTTTGTCGAGGGCGACGGGCAGGGCTTTGTAGGGATAGGATTTCCAGCCGGCGTTGTCGGTGGTGTCGGTTGCGGTGCCTTCGAAGACGATATTGTAGCGTTGTTCGCCTACCGATCCAAAGGCGCCGTAGGTATTGACGAGATTGAGGGGATCGAAGGAGGTGTTCATGATCTGTTGCGGGGACAGCATATTCAGCACCGGTTGGATGCTGAGAAGACCGATAAGGATGGTGACGGACCAGGCGGTGATGGTCATTGCGCGGGAGGGTTCGGAGTTGGCTTCCGCGGACGCGGCTTTTTGGACGAGCCGGCGGGGAAGGAGCTTTGACCAACAGTCGTCGTCGAAGCATGCGAGGGCGGGAACGATGGTCAGCCAGTTGAGGAAGGAGAGATTGCCGCTAAGGATGAGAATAATTTGAAGGCCGATGATGATGATCCCGGCGATGGGGCGGCCTTTGCGTGGCCAGAAGACAAAGAAGGGCGCGAGGAGCTCTGCGAGCCAGTTATAGTAGATGCCGGCCTTGAGTGCGCCGTGGGGCAGGAAATGAAACCAGCGGCTAAGCGGTCCGGGGATGGGCTGGGTCTCGAAATGATAATAGAGGGCCGTCGCGTTGCGCCAGACCTCATCGCCGCGAAGCTTTATGAGACCGGCGCCAAGCATGATGCGGCAGATGAGCCATTGAAAGAGAATGATGACCAGTTTTGGCGGTGGGGTTGCCGGGAAGGGGCGCCAGTCGCGCAGGGGGCAGAGGAAGATCGCGAGGAAGCCGGTTTCGAGGAGTTGGATCTCCCAGCCATAGCCATACCATTCCTGGCCGACGTTGACGATCGACATATACAGAAACCAGCATAGCGCCATGATGATCGCGTTGGCGAAGCCGGCGATCACGAGCAGGGAAAGGAGCAGACCGAGCCAGGCGACGATGAGCAGGGACGTGTCGGAATGATCCAGCCAAAACAAAGAAGGGAGGTGAAAGAAACCGGAGGTTGAGCCGATGGAGTCGCTGATGCGCCGGAGGAAGTCACCTACGGGCAGGAGGCCGTTTGCCCCGATGAGGGGAATCAGCTGGTTGATGGCTGCGAGGAAGGCTATGGCGTAGACTACGCCCAGCAAGCGGAGGATGAGGAAGCGGGTGAGCCAGTAGGATGGAGCGAGGCTCTGCATGGTGGACTAGGATTTTCGAGGGTTGGATGCTGACGAAAAGTCGATGTTGCCTATTGGAAGGGAGCGGACGCGGATGCCACAGGCGTTGTGGATGGCGTTGACGATGGCGGCTGCCGCGGGGCCCTGGGCGGCTTCGCCGGCGCCGAGGGGTGGTTCCTCGGGGCGATCGATCACGATGACTTCGACTTCGGGTGACTGGTTGATGCGCATGACGGGGTAGGTGAACCAGTGGCGGCTGGTGATCTGGTGCTCGTCGAATTTAACCTGTTCGAACAGGGTCCAGCTGGCGGATTGGATCATGCCGCCTTCGATCTGGTTTTTTATTCCATCGGCATTGATGACCTCACCAGCGTCGACGGTGGCCCACATCTTGTGGATGCGGACGGCGCCGGTAGTTTTGTCGACGGACACGTGGGCGGCTACGGCGCACCATGCGCCGTTGTTTTTATAACGGGAGAAGGCGATGCCGATGCCACTTGCGTGGGTGGCGGATTTTGCGGGGGAATCGGGGAGTTGTTTTTTTAGTTCGCGGAGGATGGTCTTTGACCGGTCGTCGGAGAGGTGTTGGAGGCGGAATTCGAAGGGGTCCATTTTCGCGGCGGCGGCGAGCTCATCCATGAAACTCTCGATGGCGAAGAGATTGGCGTAGGCGCCGAGGCTGCGGAGGGATGAGGTTCGGAGGGGGCCGTCGAAGAAGTTGGCCAGGATCTGCCGGTTGGGGATGTCGTAATACGGTTCGGCATTTCTGCTGGCGCCGCCGCTGAATCCGGAGGGCTTTTCGGTCAGGGGATGTTCGATATAATGTGCCGGCAGGAGGTTGGCGGGGTTGCCGCCGGGGCGGGCGCCGTGGGTATCCGACCAGAAGCTGTATTTCCAATGGGTGATATTGCCGGCGGCGGTTATTGCCGCTTCGAGGTCCATGACCATGGCGCTGCCGTAGGGTTCCCAGCCATGTTCATCGAGCCGGGACCATTGAACGCGGATATGTTTGCCGGGGATGGACATTGCGATGAGGGCGGCATCGGCGGCGACGTCATCGGCGCCATTGTGGCCGTAGCAGCCGGGGCCGGGTACTCCTTTTACATGGATGTTCTCTTCTTCCAGGTGTAATAGCCGGGCGATAGTTTCGCGCAGGGGATAGACGCCCTGGGTATGGGACCAGATGTCCAGCTTGCCATTGGCGTAGATGGCCACGGCGCAGGAGGGGCCCATGGCGCCGTGCATGATATAGGGTTTGAAATAGCTTGCTTTTATTGTTGTGCCGGTAGGCATCGTTGACCTGTCGCCTTTTTCGGTAACTTTTTCGGGGTGGGCCGGCAAGGTGCGGATATAGGCGGCGAGCTGGCCGGGCTCCAGTTTCGGCAGGAGGTTGTCGTCCGACCATTTGACGTCTGCCGCAAGGATGCGTTCGGCACTGATGGCCTCATATTCGGTGGGTGCGACGACGGCGAGGAAGCTGCCGTTGACGATGGTCTTTGTTTGGGGCAGAGCGTTTTTGAGGGGCTGATCGTCCAGTCTTTCGAGACGGGCGCCATAACGTGGGGGGTGAACGATGCGGGCGTGGAGCATACCGGGGAACTTAAGATCGTGTACGTATACCGGCTTTCCGCTGACGATGCGTTTTACATCATCCCGCTGGATGGCTTTGCCGACGAAGCGATATTTCTCCTTTGCCTTTAGGGTGACGGGCATGCGAACCTCGTCGACGAGTTGTTGGCCGTTTAGTAATTGGTCAAGGGTGATCGAGACCCGCTTTTTTGTGTCGGTGATGCGACCCTTGCTGAATGTGAGTTGGGTGACGGGGACCGTCCATTTTTGTGCGGCCAGCTGGAGCAGGCGTTGGCGGGCTGCCGCGGCGGCATAGCGGACGGCGATGGCGCTGGCTTCGATGGAGTTGCTGCCGGCGGTATAGCCTTCGTCGGGGGTGCGGCCTGTTTCGGCGAGGAGGACTTCCACCTGGTTCATGTCGAGATCTAGTTCTTCTGCGGCCATCTGGGCTACCGCGGTGCGGATGCCCTGGCCGAGTTCGATCTTGCCGGTGAGGACGCGGACCCTGCCGTCGGCGAGGAGTTCGAGCCAGGCGTTGATATGGGGGTTACGGCGGAGGTCGCCGGGGAGTTGCTGCGAGGGGTCCCGCCAGGAGAAGGCTTCTCCTGTGAGGCAGAATCCGATGGTGAGGCTGCCAATCGTCCGGATGAAATCTCTTCGAGTTTGGCGCATGGTGAGCAGATTGAAAAGATGGGTCGCGGGACGGGGTACTGTAAGTTACGAATTTTCGCTTTTTGCCGGAGTTAAAGGATGATGAATAAGATGAGCAGCGGATAGAGCAGCCAGCTGACGGTGAGGACCGGGCTGAGGGACAGAAGTTTTGTCCGGCGGAGATGCTCGAGCAGCATGGCTGTCGCGACCAGGAGGAAGTAGCCGGTGGTTATGCCGGGCGATTTTTGGATGAGGGATGCGGCGGCGAGCAGGGGTAGTAAGAGCAGGGCGCCGGCCAGGGAGATGGTCATCATGTTGCCAAGGTATTCCCAGCGTTTGGCGGGGGCTATCACGCTTATGATCAGGCCC
Organism: Puia sp.; assembly: GCF_036500295.1. Taxonomy (NCBI): domain Bacteria; kingdom Pseudomonadati; phylum Bacteroidota; class Chitinophagia; order Chitinophagales; family Chitinophagaceae; genus Puia; species Puia sp. The sequence continues at coordinate 13,073 of NZ_DASYCH010000099.1, forward strand.
TGGATGAGGAGCTGGCCGCCGACGATGGCGGATGCGTGCCAGGGAGTGCCGGCGGGAATGCCACCGGTGAACTGCCTTGCGAGTGCGGTGAGGAGGTAGGTGACGATGGAGCAGGTCAAGACCAGATAGGCGAGGCGGTAGCGGAGTTTAAAGGTGGGTTGGAAGACGTGGGTATCTATTTTTGGCGCGGGGATGGCGACGTTGGGAGAAGCAGGGATGATGACCTTGCCATTGGCGGGGATAATGACCTTGCGGTTATAGGAAATGAACGCATACGTTTTGCGCATGATCCAATGGAAGGGTTTGCAGGAAAAGAGGGGTTTGAGCATGGGGAAGGAATTGGCGATCACGGCAAAGAGGCTGTCGATGCCGTAGCGGACCTCGCCGGTGGTTTTATCGATGAGGGCGATCTCGTTGACGGCGCGCTGGCGATCCACCAGGGGGCAGGCGAATTCGGGCATATGCTGATAGGGGGCCCGGCCTTCGTCGTCGAGCATGCCGGTGGTGGTGAAGGCTCTTGTGTAGACTTTGCACATCGGACATTCGGCGTCATAGAGGATCACATGATCTTTTAAACTTTTCATGTTCGGAGCTTTTGCTCCTATAAAGGTAGACGTTTTGTTTTATATTTTCAATAATTATTGAAAGTTTTAGTTAGTTTGAACGGCCAATAACTGGTCGATGCGGAGAGGTTGATAGCCAATAGATTGCAGCCAGGTCAGGAGCTGGTCGAGGCGGTTGTAGAGTTTGTCTTTGCGGCGGGGGTCGGTGCCGGCGTGGATGAGGATGATGGCGCCGTTGAGGCCGGCGGGGCGGGAGGATTGGAATTGCCGGAGGGTTTTAAGGATGGTGTCGCTGCTGAGGTAGGTTGTGCCGAGTTGGGGATAGGTATAGTCGGCGTTTGTGCGGATGCCGGGGGTGAAGTTGACCAGTCGCCAGCCGATCCGGCGGGCCCAGGAAGCGATGCTATCGTTCCACCATTCATAGGGTGGGATGAAGAAGTTTGCGTGTTTGGTGTCGATGTCGAGGGCTTTGATGGAGGCGAGGCATTTTTTCAGATCGGTGCGAAAGCTGTCGGTGGTGACGAGGAGGCTGTCGCGGCGAATCCAATCATTGTACAGGAGATGTTGGTCGGAATGGGGGCCGAGGTAGTGGTGGTCTTTGTTCAGTTGTTGGATGGAGGCGCGGAAGGCGGGGTTGCGGTAGAAGCGGCCGGTGAAGAAGAAGGAGGCCCGGACCTGGTGTTTGCTGAGGGCTTTGCTTATGGCGGGGAGGCCGTCACCGAATTCATCGCCGGTGAAGACGAGCGCGACTGTTTTGCGGGTGGAGTCGCCGCGGATGATGGCGCCGTGGGAAAGGGTATTGGCTCCGTTGGCGGCCTGGTCCCGACCTTGGGAGGAAGTATAATGCGGATCTCCGGCCTGGGACTGTTCGGCGGCGAGGAGATAGACGAGTGAGGCGGTGCCGTCCATCGTTGGTTCGTTGGTGCTATAGTCGCCATAGTCATCGTGGTAGACGGCGAGATCGCTTTGGAAGGGCTGATAACTGTCTTCGTGGGAGAGGCGGATGCCGATCAGGTGAGAATAGATCGAGGTGTAAACAGGTCCGTCCACGAGTGCCCCGTCGATGGGATAATTTTTCAGATGGGTGAAGGCCGAATGGGGATCGACCGGGGTGTCACCGTCGGCGGGTAGTCCATAGACCATGCTGGTGCCCCAGGGATTGCAGCCGAAGATCCAGTCGAAGCAAGCCTGTTCGAGGGGCTGGTAGCGATTGTCGCCGGTGAGGCGGCGATACCAGTAGCATTGGATCGCAAAGGAGACCGTCAGATTGTTGCTGCACCAGATGAACGGGATGGCGCGGTAAAAGGCGTTGGCTTTTGCTTTTTGCCAGACCCGGTCGATGCCTTCGCGGTACCAGGCGATGAGGCTGTCTTGGCGGGGGCCGGTGAGTTGTTTGGCCAGTTCATAATGTCCGAGGTTGATAAAGGGATACCATTGATAGTGATTGGCGGTGTCTTTGCCGAGCCAGGGGGTGATCTTTTCCTGCTGGGCATATTCCCAGGCCTTATCGGGTTTTGCGAGGGCGGCGGCGGCGAGTTCCATATCGTCGGTCCAGTTGTCTTCGGCGTAGATATATGGGGAGAGAACGGAGGCGGTTTGTGCGACCCCGGGTTTTTCGATGCCGAGTTGGAGGGCGGATCGTGCATGGCCGCGGAGTGTAGTGGCATAGTTGCTGTCGAAGGGCGTGAGCAGCCTGCTGCCCAGCGCGAAGGCGGCGGCAAACTTCCCGGCGGTGGAGGCGACGCCGGTGGTATGGTTCATGAACTTGCCGCGAACCTGCGGGAGGCCGGTGCAGAAGTATACAGGTCGCTCCAGTCCTCTACCATAAAAGTTTGTATCTTCTTTTGGGATACGCATGCCGCGATGATCGCGGTCGTCGCCGAGTTGATTGAAGAGCCAGTCGGGGCGGGGATGCATTTTCAGCAACCAGTCCAGGCCCCATTTTGCTTCATCGAGGATGTCGGGGATCCGGTTGGCGCCATCGAGACCGTTGGCTTGTTTCTGGTCGGTGAATGCTGCCGGGAAGTCACGCCAGGCGGCCAGGAGGTGAAAGACGGCGTTGGCGGTGGTGGTAGAATATTGCAGATAGTCGCTGGCGTCATGCCAGCCACCGACGACATCGATATGGGTGCTGTCGGGTACGGGGGCATAGAGGGTATAGCCATCGTGGGTATGGCAGGAGTCTTTCAGGAAGGGGTTGAAGCCGCTGCGTTGCTGGCGCAAATAGCGGAGACAGAAATCCGCGGCCCCGGCATACACCTGTGGATCGATGGAGAAGGGGGGTGAGGAGAGGGTATCCGCTTTTATATAATAACGGCCTGTTTTTTTGAAGGCGGAGAAATCGAGGCGGCGGGTGTCGGTGAAGGGGCCATAGGCGCCGAAGGCGATACCGGTGTTGCCGGTGAAGACTGTTTTTTTTGTTTCGGCGTCGATGAGTTGGAAGCGTGTGGAATGGATGGGCGATTTGGCTCCGAGTACGGCGGTTTTTGTGCCGGCCGGGGCATAGCCGAGCTGGTTGATCCGGATCCAGGCGGTGGGTTGCTGTCCCTGGGTGTAGCAAAGAGTTGCCGATAGCAGTACGGTGAGAATAAATTTATTCATTGTCGGCTAAAGGTAAATTTTTCTGGGGTGTTGGCTATATTTATACACGAAAGCGGAGGATAATCATGAAGAACACAATAATCGTTTTTGGGATGGCGGTATTTGCTGTGGCGTGTAACGGCGGGGGCGGCGAAGCACCGGCCAAAGATACGGCGAGCGGCAGAGGGGCGGCTGCGGACGCTACGGGCTGGGCCTTGTTGCCGTTTGTGAAGCAGGATGCGGCGAACCCGGTGCTTTCGCCGGGGGACCGGCATTTTATGGATCCGATCCGGCATCAGGTGGTGGCCTGGGAGGAGAAGGATGTGTTCAATCCCGCGGTCGCGGTGAAGGGCGATTCGCTTTACCTGCTGTACCGGGCGCAGGATAGGGTCGGCAAGCCGGCGGGTACTTCACGGATAGGGCTTGCCGTTAGCGCAGACGGGCTGCATTTCAGCAGGAGGCTTTCGCCGGTGTTGTATCCCGATGCGGATCCCCAGAAGAAGCTGGAGTGGGAAGGCGGCTGTGAGGACCCGCGGTTGGTGGAGGATGAGAAGGGCCTGTATTATATGACCTATACGGCTTTTGACGGATCGGTGGCGCGGCTGATGATCGCGACCTCGCCGGATCTTGTGCATTGGACCAAGCATGGGCCGGTGTTTGCGAAGGCGTACCAGGGGAAGTACAAGGACCTGTGGTCGAAGTCGGGGGCTATTGTGAGCCGGTATGACGGGGAAAAGATCGTCGCCACGCGGGTGGCGGGAAAGTATTGGATGTATTGGGGCGATCAGAATATCTGGGCGGCTACTTCAGATGATCTGCTGAACTGGGAGCCGGTGGAGATGGCGGCGGGTGAGCAGCCGCCGATCCCGCTTCGGGGTCAGGCGGTGAATATGCCGAAGCTGAAGATCGTGGTGCCGACGCGAAGTAAGAAGTTTGACAGCGACCTGGTTGAGTCGGGGCCGCCGGCGATGTTGACGGATAAAGGCATTCTCCTGATGTATAACGGCCGGAATATACCGGCGATCGGCGACAGCAGTTTGCCGGAGGGGACTTATGCCGGTGGGCAGGTGTTGCTCGACCGGGCCGATCCGACGCGGGTGATCCAGCGGTTGGATCACTATTTTATCCGGCCGGATAAGTCCTATGAGATAACGGGTCAGGTGGGGCAGGTGTGTTTCCTGGAGGCGCTGGCGCGGTTTAAGGGGAAGTGGTTCCTGTATTACGGGACCGGGGACTCGAAGATCGCGGTGGCGGAGAAGCAACCTGCGAATTAATGGGAATTGATCTTTAGGGAATGGATGATCTGATCGGCGATGGGGTCCCAGAGCTTCTGTTTCGATATGGGGCAGGTGAGGTCGAGCAATAGGACCTTTCCATCGACCAGGGCGAAGAAGTCCCAGGTAAATCCTACCTGGTCCTGGGCGTGCGGCATGAATTTCAGATAGCCTATTTTTTTGCCGTTGATGATCAGGGTGCCGTGGGCGTGAGGGGGAAATTCGGTATCGGGATGCTTTTTCCGCAGATCCTGGTATTGGAATAAGGCAAAGGCGGCCATATCGTCTTCGGTTGCCGGCATGGACGTCGACACGCCCGTTAAGGTAACCTCCGAAGTAGAGTCTGTCAGGACCAGTGAGGGTTTACTGGTACCGTGTCTGAATCGCTGTTGAAATTCCTGGTCCGACATCGGGTGGAATTGATCGGGGACCTGGAGTTCCACTTTGCCATCCAGCAGGGTTATTTTGTGGGTAGGGCCTTGCAGGAAGGCGGTGAGAGGGACCAGGAGCAGCAGGCAGAGATGGCGAAGGTTGGACATTGGGGTCTATTTTCAATCAAAGGTCATGTTTTTTTAGTTCTTCCACGGCGTGGTTGGCGGCGCGGGCTGTCAGGGCCATGAACGTAAGGGAAGGATTTTGGTTGCCGGTGGAAGTCATGCAGGCGCCGTCGGTGACGAAGACATTCTTGCAGGCGTGCATCTGGTTCCATTCGTTGAGCAGGGAGGTTTTGGGGTCTTTGCCCATGCGGACGCCGCCGACCTCGTGGATATCGAGACCGGGGTTTTGGTGATTGTTGCCGCCGTTGATATTCTTACAGCCGGCCGCTTCCAGCATTTCGGAGCCCTGGGTGACGAAGTCGGCCGCCATCTTATCGTCGTTGTCATCGTAAGCGACGGAGGTGATGAGCTGTGGGATGCCCCATTCATCCTTTTGATCGGGGCTGAGGCGGACGTGGTTGTCGAATTTCGGGATCGTCTCGCCTTGCATGCCCATGGAGACGTACCAGGGGCCGGGTTCGGTGATGGAGTCTTTCCATGCGCCGCCGAGCCCGGGTTTTCCCATCCCCTGGCCCCAGCCTGCGCGACCTGCGCCGAAATAGCTCATATAGCCGCGCTGAAAACCGAGTCCTTCGTGTTTGTGAAGATTGCGGAAGGAAGGGATAAAGACCTCGGTGGGGCGCCGGCCATAATAATAGCCGTCGGGGAACCCATCGAATTCGGCATTTACGTATCCCCGATAGTTGTGAAATGCGATGTAGTGGCCGAGGAGTCCATTGTCGTTGCCGAGACCTTGCGGGAAGCGGTTGGAGCGGGAGTTGAGCAGGATGAGATTGGTGTTGAGACAGGCGGCGTTGACAAAGATGATGCGGGCCTGGATTTCGGTGACGGCTTTTGTCCGGGTGTCGACCACGCGGACGCCGGTTGCTTTTTGCTTTTTTTCGTCATAGAGGATGCTATGAACGACGCTGAACGGTTGCAGGGTTAGTTTGCCGGTGCGTTGGGCCCAGGGGATGGTGGTGGAGTTGGAATTGAAATAGCCGCCGAAGGGGCAGCCGCGTTCGCAGAGATCGCGGGCCTGGCATTGACCGCGGCCCTGTTCGAGATGGATGGGCTGCGGTTTTGTGAGGTGGGCGCAGCGACCGATGATCACGGGCCGGTCGGGATGACGCTGCATGATCTTTTCGCTGATGTGTTTTTCGACGCAGTTCATTTCCCAGGGCGGCAGGAATTCGCCGTCGGGGAGCTGGGGGAGATTGTCTTTGTTGCCGCTGATACCCGCGAATTTTTCTACATGGCTGTACCAGGGGGCGAGATCGCGATAGCCGATGGGCCAGGGAACTGCGAAGCCGTCGCGGGCGGGGCCTTCGAACTCGAAGGGGCTCCAGCGTTGGGTCTGGCGGGCCCAGAGCAGGGACTTGCCGCCTACCTGGTAGCCGCGGATCCAATCGAAGGGTTTCTCCTGGATATAAGGATGTGCTTTATCTTTTACGAAGAAGTGCTGGGTGGCTTCGCCATAGGCATAGCAGCGATTGACAACCGGGTTGTCCACGTGGTCTTTTTCGGGCATATTGCCGCGATGGGCAAATTCCCAGGGGGCTTTTGTGGCGGTGGGGTAGTCTTTGAGGTGTTCGACGGGGCGGCCACGCTCGAGCAGGAGCGTCGTGAGGCCGTGTTCGCAGAGTTCTTTTGCGGCCCAGCCGCCGCTGATGCCGGAGCCGATGACGATGGCGTCGTATTGAGTCATATGGGAAGCGTTGATTATAGTAATTTAGTAAAAAAGAAGCAATTGTCGGTTATGGATAATTTGATCATGAACATCAGGCAGCTGATCCGGCTTAGCCCCGAGGAGGAGGAATTTGTTTCGCGGCTTTTTACCGAGTCGGTGTTAAAGCCGGGGGAGTATTTTTTGGAGGAGGGAAAGATCTGCCGGTCGGTGGCTTTTATCGAGAAGGGGCTTTTGCGGTATTTCGTGACACAGGATGGGGTGGAGAAGACCATCTATTTCAGCAGGGAAGGGGAGTGGGCGTGTAATTACCGGAGTTTTTTGCCTGGTGTGCCTTCCGATACGAGTATCCAGGCCCTGGAGGAGACGGTGTTGCGGGTGATCTCTTATGATGGATTGCAGCGATTCTACCGGGAGGTGGCCGAGGGGGAGAAATTTGGGCGGGTGGCGATAGAGCAGGTCTTTTTGACGAGTATCGAGCAGGTTCGATCGTTATATGCCGACGGGCCGGCCCAGCGGTATCAGCAGTTTCTATCGGCGTATCCCGATTTGGCGCAGCGGATACCTCAGTATCATATTGCTTCCTATGTGGGGGTCAAGCCTCAGTCGTTATCGCGCATCCGGAAGCGGCTTGCGAATTCGCAGGGAGGATGAGGGCCGCGGGACGGGGGAAGAGTGTTGGGGTGGAATTGGGGGGATGAGCGAGGTGCGGGGATTTGTTAACCGAGGTGAACGAACGGGGGTTTTGGCCGCGATAGTTTTGTGTTTAAATAAGTTTTTATGAAAACACAGAACGAACGTCTTGTATGGAGTGTAGGATCCCTTTCCTGGTGGCTGGTGTTGCTGGTTGCGCTGGGGATCATTTTTGTCGGGGTGCGGTTTATTTTGGTGCCGGCGGCGGGCGCCGAGGGTTTTGGGATTGGCTTTTCCAATGTTTTTGATGGGGACTATGGGCGGATCAAGGGGATCCGGGATATTTTTTCCGGATTGGTGTTACTGCCGTTTCTGGCCATGCGGATGCGGCGGGTTGCGGCCTGGGTATTCAGCAGCGCCATTATCATTCCGCTGACCGATGGGATGCTGGTGATCGGGAGGAATGGATGGGGGGATATTGCCCATTGGAGTATTCATTGGGGGACTGCGCTTTATATGATCGTGGTGTCGGTATTACTCTTCAGGGGTGCGGGCGATAATAGAAAATCGTAACTTGGGGTATGACCTATTATTACCAGGAATTGATGCGAATACAGCGGGAGCACTATCCCTGTGCGGCCGTGATCGAGCGGTGCCGGGCGGCGAAGCGGCTGATCGACGAGCGGTGTTGCGGAGAGGTCGACCTGGATGGGCTGGCGAGGGGCGTGTTTGTATCGAAGTTCCATTTTATCCGGCAGTTCAGCCGCGTGTATGGGCGGACGCCGTACCGGTATCTGACGGAGCGGAGGATCGCTTTGGCCAAGGAACTGCTTACTGCGGGAATGGGTGTGAGAGAGGTTTGTTGCCGGGTTGGGTTTTCGAGTGTGCCCAGTTTTGCCTCGTTGTTCAAGCGCTACATAGGGTATTCGCCCGGCAAAATGCGCAATTCCCGATAAGGCGCGGCGGGTATATTTGCTTTAAATATTTTTCCATGAAAGTAAAACTGATCAGTGTCCTGGTGAAGGACCAGGAAAAAGCGCTGCGCTTTTATACGGAGACCCTGGGATTTGTGAAGAAGACGGAGGTCCCGATGGGGGAGCATAAATGGCTTACCGTGGTGTCGAAGGAGGAGCCCGATGGGGTGGAGGTGGTGTTGGAGCCGATGGGTTTTCCGCCGGCGGCGGTCTACCAGGAGGCGTTGTTTAAGGCCGGTATTCCGCTGACGGCTTTTTATGCGGCGGATGTGGATGCCGAGTATACCCGGTTGAAGGGATTGGGTGTTGTGTTCAGTGTGCCGCCGACGGCGATGGGACCTGCCAAGATTGCAGTATTTGATGATACGTGTGGGAATAATATCCAGGTGTTCCAGATCATTTGAGTACCCGGCGTTGGGGGGCGCGTTATTTGGTGGATTGACGGCGTTTCATGAGTTGGCGCCAGGTGGTGAGGATGATGTGCTGGTCCTGCAGGGCTTTTTTGAAGGCCGGGTCCATCATGGCGAGCATATCGCCTCGGCGGAGGGGGCCGCTGTCGCTGATGTGGGTGAAGTGTTCGCCGGCGTCGCTGCAATGCATGATCATCATGGTGACGCCGGGCTGGAGGAGCTTCAATGCGTCGGTATACAATGCAGTCCGATAGCGGGCGAGCTTTTTGTCGTCGTGGGCGACGCTATCGGGTACTTTCCAGTCGTAGCTAAAGTTATGAAGGTCGTCGAGCACGGGGAGGCCGGCGGCCCAAAGGGTCTTGCCGAGGTTGCGAAAATTGTTCAGCGCGGCATCGGGAAGGCCTGTTTGTTTTTGGATGAGCTTGTCGTGGCCGCCAGGAAGCATTACGGGGATATGGTTTTTCATGCCGAGGCGCATATAGCTGATGAGGAAGGCGGGGGAGTTGTAGACGGTGCCCATATGGGTGTCGAGATGGGTGGGTTCGAATCCCATTGCGCGGGCGCGTTCGAGTTGGGCAGTCATTTCCATTTCCACTTCGGCGGCGTTGGAGTGCGCGACGACGGCTGCGGCTGTCGGCCAGAGGCTGCCCGTGCTGTCTACGAGGCCGGGGACTGCTTTACGGCCGGAGAGGGGTCCCCAGCGGTAGTCGGGCCATTCGGAGGTGAGGGTCAGGTGTAGGCCGGCATCGGTGTTGGGATTTTCGTGGAGCCAGTGGACGAAGCCCGGGACCCAGGGACAGGGCATCATGACACTTACGGAGGTGGCGGCGCCTTTTGTTATGGCGTTGATGGCGCCTTCGTTGGATTCGAGGCTCATGCCGGCGTCATCGACGTGGATGATGAGGACGCGGGCGCCTTTTGGATAGCCGAGGCGTTCGGCGTAGGTGGTGTCGCCTTGTTGCGCCTGCAGGAGGAGCGGTGCAAGGAGGATGAGGATGGCAGCAATCGTTTTGGCGGGCATGCCTAAATATATAAAAATTTATGGGATGTTAGCGACCCGATTGCGGTCGACCCAGTAGCCGAGGAGGATGAAGGGCCAGAGGAGATCGGCCCATTGTACGATGCGGCAAAATTTGTGGGGTAGAGCGGCGGTTTTCTTGATAAATGATAGGAAATTTGAGGTATGGACGTTGCTTCAAGGTTTACGGCCCAGGTGCTGACGCGCTGCGAATTGTATACCATCGACAAGAAGGATTATCTGCGACTGCATCTGCTGGTCGACAAATGGCCGGCGCTGGAGCGTGCATTGATAACGCGGTGTCTGAGCCGGCTCAGAAAGAAAAAGCAAACGATATGAGAATAGGGATCGTACAGACAAGACCTGAGAAGGGGAATGTGGCCGCGAATCTGGCCGATCATCAGCAGTGGGCGAGCGCTGCGGTCGAAGGGGGTGTGGACCTGCTGGTGTTCCCGGAGCTTTCGCTTACGGGGTATGAGCCGTTGCTGGCCAAGGGGCTTGCGACCATTCCGGAGGATGAGCGGTTTGCGGGGCTGCAACGCATGAGTGACCGGTATGGCATGTATATCTGTGCGGGCGCCCCGATAAAGAGAGAAGAGGGAGTGCTGATCGGGATGATCATCTTCCGGCCGGACGACTCCCGGCTGTTGTATGCGAAGCAATACCTGCATGCGGACGAATTGCCCTATTTCGTGCCGGGCAAGGAGCAGGTGTTCCTGTCGCTGGACGATCATAAGATCGCGCTGGCGATCTGTTATGAGCTGGGGGTGCCGGATCATTCGGCCAATGCATATAGTCACCGGGCGACGGTCTACCTTGCCAGCGTTGCCAAGACGGCGGAGGGGGTGGAGAAGGCGATGGACATCCTTTCGGGCATCGCTTGTACCTATTCGATGACCGTGCTGATGGTGAATGCCGTGGGACCTTGTGAAGATGGGATCTGCGGCGGCGGGTCGGCGGTGATCAGCGATAAGGGGGATCTGCTGGCGGCTTTGGACGATGTCGAAGGGGGGATGCTGATCTATGATACCGTGACGGGGCTGACGGATGTCCGGAAGGCGAAGGCCGGCGAAGAGGCGGGTATTTGAAGAGGGGGTGGGGAACGCCCTAGGGAAGTTGGGTGACCGTGAAGTTTTTGATCATCTGGCGGGACCAGGTGGATCGGAAGCCAAAGTAGCCGCTGGTGAGGGGGGTGGGGTCGGTGTAGGTGAACCAGGGCGAGCCGTCGACGAGGAAGGCGGTGGTGCCGTTGCTAACGGTGATGGTAATGTGATATTTCCGGTTCTTTTGCAGGAGATGGGCGGCGTCGAGGTACTCTTTTATTAGGGTGCGGGCGCCGCCGCCGTATTTTCGGAAGCGGGTGGTCTTGTTGGTGTTGCCGCCCATGCCGACGTAATACAGATCGACATTGTTATAATCTTCGAGTTTGCCGGTGCGGGTGAAGAGATTGGGATTGTGCGGGTCGCCGGCCATCCAGAATTGGTTGCAGTCGGAGAGGCGGTCGTTGCTTCCGGTGTCGATGAGAATCGTGCGATCGTAGTCGATGCGGAAATTGCCGGTCAGTTTTTTGTTGTACCAGACGGTGGCGCCGCCTTTTGTGTCGATGATGAGGGCGTCGCCATTTTGGTAGACGCGGGAGTTGGCGCCGGGCTTTTGTTCGATCTCGGGGATCCAGGCATTATCGGCGGTTGCAGGCGACGCGGCGGTCGCCGACGTTGCGGCGGTTGCCGGCGTTGCGGCGGGGAAGCAGCCCATGGAAGCGAAGGGGCTGCCGGCTCTGGGATGGAGGAGCGTGATCCCCGGGAGGCTGCCGTCGGGGTTGCGGGCTTTTGTGAGTTGCGCTTCGTCGAGGCTGATGAAATCGTCTTCGGTGGGTTCGGTGGACAGCTGGAATGAATTGTTTTTGAGATGACAGGCTGAGGTGTCGATGTTGGCCAGTTCGGAGCCGCCTTTGTAGCCGAGGTTGTTTTCGAGCACGTGCTTATAGCCGGGGACGTCGGTGCGATTGTCGGCAAGGCGGTTGAGCATATTGAAGTCGATGTGATTGCGGTAGGCGGTGTTATTATACCAGAAACTGCCGGTGATATGATGGTTGGAGTAGAAGCCGCTTGCCTTGTTGTGGACGGCGAGGCAGAATCGAACGGTAGTTTGCGGGACGGGATCGGGGATCTGATCGGCGGGGCGGCTACCGAATCCGCCGCCCTTGAAGCCGTTGCCGTCGCCTTCGCTGGTGAAGTCGGGCGTGTACCCATTATAGAAAGACCAGCAGTGATCGAACGTCGTGGCTTCGTGGGAGTTGATCACGTCGTAGCCGTCATCGCTGTTGAACCAGGCGCGGCATTCCCTGAAGACATTGCCCTTGCTGCCGGCGGCGGGATGACAGCCGAAACCGTCGGTGTTGCCGCCGCGGCCATTTTCCGAGTAATAGTCGAAGTTGCGATAGGCGTCGCAGTTGAGGATAAGATTATCCGACCCTTCGAGCAGATAGAAGCCGATGGCCATGCCGTCGTGCATGCGGAGATTTTCGTAGATATTGTTGCTGCCGTGATTTTCGAAACACTCCGACTGGGTATGGGTCTTTATGGTGACCTGGACACCGGTGACCTCGAACCCTTTCAGATGGATATAGGAGCCGGTGACATAGAAGGCGGCGACGCGCTGGTCTTTTGGTTTTACGGCTTCGTAGTTGAAGACGGGGGTTTCGCCGGGGTAGGCGAAGTAGTTGAGATATTTGCCGGGGTCGCCGCTTTTGTCGAGGAGGGAGACGCAGGCGTAGAGGCGTATGCTACGCGTGATATCGGCGTCTGTGAGGCGATAGGTGCCGCCGCGGAGATAGACCGTGTCGCCGGGATGGATATGGGTCTGGGCTTTTTGGATGGTGGCGAAGGGTTGGCTCTTTGTGCCGGGGTTTTTGTCGTTGCCGTCGGGGGCGACGTAGAAGGTGGATGGGCCTTTCGCGCTGACCTGCGCGGCGAGGAAGAGGAGGAACATCAGCTGCATCATATGGCAAAACATTTGCGCCAGGGAAATACCCCGGAGAGGATATGCCCTGGCATTGCAAATGTTAACATTATTCCCGTCACGACCATCCTGTGCTGTCTTGGTTCCCTGCCGGCCGCGGGCGGCAGTTATGAAGTGCGACGGAATGTTGACAGTGATGTGTGGCTCAGGATCTCGGGAAGGGGATGATCTTTGATGTTGCGCGCTTGTATTGCTCGTAGCGGGCGCCGTAGAGATTGGACAGATCTCTTTCCTCGTGCCAGATGCCGATGAAGATGTATACGGTCATGGAGATGGAGAAGAGGAGATGACTGACGGTCATGAGCGGTGCGGCCCAGAAGGCGACGAGAAAACCGAAATAGAGGGGATGGCGGACGAGTTTATAAAAGAGGGGTGTGCGAAAGCGCAGTTCGCTACGGCGTTTATTGGTGAAATGTTCGTAGGCCTGATAGAGTCCGAAGAGATGAAAATGATTGATCAGGAAGGTGCTGACCAGGACAATCCCCCAGCCGAGGAAGGAGATGGACAGGACGATGTCTGCGGCGGGGCCGGTGATGGACCAGATGGTGGCGGGCAGCGGCTGCCAGAACAGGAAGAGAACGATCAATACCACACTTGCAAACAACACATAGGTGCTTCTTTCGATGGGTGCGGGTATGAGGCGGGTCCATATTTCTTTGAAGCCCTGTCTTGCCATGACGCTATGCTGGACGCCGAAGAGGGCGATCAGCAGCAGATCGATCAGGACGGCAAAGGATGGCGGGAGGCTTGCTTGCTCCGGGAGATCGAGGGGTCTCGGGACGCTGAGATTATCGACGAATCCGATGAGATATAAGAAGGTGATGAAGAAGATGAGATAGCAGACCAGGGAATAGAGAAGAAAAAGTGCTTTTTTCATTTTGCGACAGTTTGCAATCGATCAGGTTTTGTTATCGGGTGCGAAGATAACAGGCGGTGGGGCCGCTGGAAACGGCAATCTAATGAGCGGCGGGTTTGCTATTGGCATTGGCGGGAGAGAGTATGGGAGCGGGGAGTACGGAGACAGGCTGGGGCTGCGGGTGCGAAGAGATGAGCGGAGACAGACTGGGGTCGCGGGTGCGGAGAGATGAGCGGAGACAGACTGGGGTCGCGGGTGCGGTTATTCTACTACTTCGGTAGGGAGCTGTTCTTCGCTGATCTTTCCCTCTTTTACGGAGAGGTAGTAGCAATGGCTGGTGTTGTCGAGGGCGATGGTTTTTACGACGTGTTCGTTGCGGAAGAGGATGGCTGCCCTGTCGTCGCAGGCATAGCCGGGACCCAATTTCCCATCGAGAATCGCGGCGGTGTAGAGTGGTTTGCGGCCGAGCTCGCTGTGGTAATGCGGGCAGTGGCTGTAGGGCAGGAAGGCGAGACCATTGATGATCGAGAGATTTTGGGGGCGGGAGTCGCTGTAGCCGCCGGTAAACCAGCAGAGCGAGCCGGCGCTGCCGCCGGCGAGGATGATGCCTTTGTCATAGGCCTTGCGCAGGACGGTGTCGATGCCCTGGCCTTTCCAGAGGGCGATCATGTTCAAGGTATTGCCGCCGCCGATGATGATGGCATCCATCGACATGAGATATTGTTCAAAGGTCTGCTGGCTGGGGTTGCTGTTGACCCAGATGCTGAGGGTCCAGGGTTCGATGGGGAGGTCGCGACAGAGGCCGTAGAAGTTGAGGCTGCTGTTGGGGTTATCGGCGGAGGCCGTTGGCAGAAAGCAGATCTTTGGGTGAGGTTTGCCAGTGAGAATGGCGACTTGTTTTATGAATCCTTTTTGGAGGGCGCCGCCGTAGGCGAGGATGGTACGCTGGGCAGGGGGTTGGGCGGTGGCTTGCGCGGATGCGGCATTTGGCTGGGCGTAGAGGATCGTTCCCAGCAGGATGCAGGTTATGGCGAGGAGGGGTGTTTTTTTCATGGTGTGCCGGCTAACCCTGGGAGCCGGGTTGGTTAGATGAGCGGCGGAGGGTCGGAGCAGTTTGTTGCGTTCCGCGTGATGGCTCGGATGAGTAGGGTGGCGGGTTATAGGAGGGGGGTGGCGGACCGTATGGCTGGTCGCTGTTAATGGGATAGGTATTGTTAACGATGACGGTGGTGTTGTTGTTTCTGCTGGCGATGGCCCAGACGAGGGCGATGATCCAGCCGATGAAGGTCCAGCCGAGGAAGAAGTTGAGCACGAAGACGCCGGCTGTGCTGGAGCTCTTGCGGAGGATCGCGATGATGGTCGGCAGGAAATAGGGGATGAAGAGCATGGCGCCGATGCCCCAGGTAAAGGCGAAGGGGAAAAACCAGAATAAGAGGGTTGGTGCGTGCATACGGCGATATATTTGGTATACACTAATATACGGATATTTTAAAAATTCCGGGGCGATTTGGATGAGTGGCGGAGATAACCGGGAAACGGGGTGGCTGGGATATCAAGAAACAGGTATACGGGGGAACCGGGGTCGGGGTTACGGGAATACGGGGTGACCGAGGGGAGGGGTTACTCCCTGAAGACTTTGACAACCTGGGTTTTTCCGGTGTTGTCCTTTACCGAGATCAGGTAGATGCCGGTGGGATATTGGCTGAGTTGGATCGAGTTACCGGATACGAAATTCTCAAATTGTTGCATTGGGCGCCCGTCGAGGCTCATGACCGTTACGGCGGTGAGCGGGGTTCCGTTGCCGGTGATGGTAATGCTGCCCTTTGTCGGGTTAGGGTAAACCATTATCGGGGTGCTCCTGGTGAAGGATTGTTCGAGTATGACCGACCAGGAGGCCCGGTTGTCGAGATCGACGATGCGCAGCCGGTAGTAGTTGTTTCCGGGGGCGGGACTGGGATGGACGAAGGTGTATTTGCGTGTGGTACTGGTATTGCCGGCGGCATGTACGGCGCCGATGCTTTGCCAGTTGAGTTCGTCGGTGCTATGTTGGATATCGAAGAAGCTGGTATTGTTTTCCGAGGCGGTGGTCCATTGCAGGAGTGTCGTGCCGGACTGGGCGGATGCCGTAAATGTTTTGAAATTGACCGGCAGGACGATGACGGGAACGTTTGTCGAGACGGCGATGAGCATCTGGTCGCCTGAGTGTGATGTGCTGGTGGCCCAGGTGGTGGCGCCACCGTCACCCTGCAAATAAACCTTGAAGGTGAGCGAAGAGATATTGGTCCCTTTTGCGAGGATCGAACCGGAGGCGGCGCCTGCACCGGTGGTTGCGTTGGGGTGTGAGGTGGTGTTCAGGATCTTGTTGCCTGCGACGGCCAATTCCCCGGATCCGGATAATTCGGAGAGGACGACACCGGGTGTGGACAGATCGAACTCGGAGGTGAAGCCGAGCGTACTATAGGTGGCGCCGATGCCGACGAGATGGATAACGGGATCGGTGAGCGGGGTGCTGAACACGATGTTCATGTCGCCTAAATAATATCGGCCGTTTGTCGGAAGGCTGTTGTTGTACATGGGCATGGCCGAGACCATAAACTCGGTTGCGTAGTTGTTGGGCGTGGAGATGCCTGTGCCGGCGCTTACTGTTTCCACCGAGGTGAAGTTGCCGTTCGAGGGACTGCCGAGGGAGCTCATCTGTACATATAAGGATGCATTGAGTGCTTTTGCGCCGCTATTATTGATAGCAGCGCCAAAGGCCATGGGGAGTCCTGTCGATATCTGCCAGGTGGGCAGCGTGTATTGCTGGTTGGTGAATGAGAATGTCGTGGTGATCGGTGGCGTGGAATACGCGGTGAAAGTATTGCCGGTAGGGTTGTTGGTGTTGTTTTTAAACGTCACCATCTGCAGGGCATTAGATGGCCCAGGGCCAGTGGGGCCGCCGCCGCTGGCGAACTCGAGAGCTGTCTGTGCATTTGCTGCAAGTGTACTTACCATTGCTACGATGAGCAGGTAAATCCCCTTAGCAGCGTAAAGAGGTTTCACGGGTTTAGGATTTAGATACCTTGTCAATAATGGTCCAATTCTGATACCAATGCCGGATTGGCGTCAGATCAGAACGAAATGGATATGACATTTATTACATACTTCCCGTGATGGGAGGGATCTTTCCCTTGGTGGGAATTTGGGTGCGATTGGGGCGCAGGGATGCGCTCACGGAGATGAGGGTTTTGCGGGTGATGTAAGTTTTGGGGGTGATGTAAGTTTTGGGGGTGATGTAAATTTTTGCGGGTGATGTAAGTTTTGCGGGTGACGTGATTTTCGCTGATGACGACTGAGGGCCTAGGGGTTCATGCGGGTGAAGGCGGCTTGCAGTTCGGGTGGGCCGGCTTTTGTCATGGCTTCGCTGAACTGGAAGGTGAGTGCGGTTTTACCTTCTTCCAGCTGGGTGAAGATGGCGTCGATGAAATCGTTGACGGATGGGGCGAAGTTGTGGATGCCTTTGCCGCCGAGATCGGTGTTGAGGGCAGGGGGGATGACCTCGATGACCTCGATGTTCCGGGCTTTGAGGAGATGGCGGAGTGAGAGGGTATAGGAGTGCATGAAGGCTTTTGTCGCGGAGTAGACCGGCACTTTTGTGAGGGGTGTGAAGGAGAGGCCGGAGGTGACGTTCATGACGGTGGTGAGGGGTTGGTGGTTGAGGAAGAGGCTGGTCAGGTGTAGGGGGGCTTCGATGTTGATCGCTATTTCCTGCTGGGCGCGCTGGAAAAAGTCTTTATCGGCGATGTCCATCCAGTTTTGGATGCCGGCGTTATTGACGAGGACGTTGCATTGGGGATGGTTTTTCGTGACCCAGGCGTAGAGTGTTTCGCGGTCTGCGGCGTTTGCGAGATCGCATTTTCTGGTGATAAGACCGGGATTTTGACTGGCGGCCTCCTGCAGGACATCTTCCCTCCTGCCACAAACAATCACGGTATTTTTTTGTTGAAGGAATCTGCGGGTAAGACCGAGGCCGATGCCTGAGGCGCCGCCGGTGACGAGGATGGTATTGTTGGAAAGTTGCATGCGAATTTTTTTGTTCGGGCTAAAATTAAGAAATCAATCAAATATGAAATACAATTTACTAGGTAACACGGGGCTGAAGGTTTCCGAACTCTGTCTCGGTACCATGACGTTTGGGGGTAAGGGTTGGGCCAAGATGATCGGGACGCTGGATCAGGATGCGGTGGATAAGGTCCTGAAGCGATCGATAGAGGCCGGCATTAATTTTATCGATACGGCGAATGTGTATTCGGAGGGATGGTCGGAGGAGCTTACGGGGCAGGCTATCCGTAATCTGGGGCTTCACAGGGATGATCTGATCCTTGCCACGAAGGTTCGGGGGACGATGGGGGCGGGGCCGAACGATAGCGGGCTCACGCGGAAGCATATCCTGAGTCAGGTGGAAGCGAGTCTGAAGCGGTTGCAGACGGACTATATCGATCTGTACCAGGTGCACTCGTTTGATCCGCTGACGCCGGTGGAGGATACGATCCGGACGCTGGATGACCTGGTGAGGTCGGGCAAGGTGCGATATATCGGTGCGAGCAATTTTGCCGCCTGGCAGTTGATGAAGGCGCTGGATTTTTCGCATTATGCGCAGCAGGCCCGGTTTGTTTCGTTGCAGGCTTACTATACTGTGGCGGGTCGTGATCTGGAGCGGGAAGTGATTCCGTTGCTGAAGGATCAGAAGGTGGGGTTGATGGTGTGGAGTCCGCTGGCGGGTGGGTTGTTGAGCGGCAAGTACCGGAGGGACAAGCCGGGTGTGGAGGGTGCGCGGAGAACGGGGTTTGATTTCCCGCCGGTGAATAAGGACCGGGCTTTTGATATCGTCGATGTGCTGGATCCGATGGCGAAGGCCAAGAAGTCGTCGGTGGCGCAGCTGGCGCTTGGGTGGTTGTTGCAGCAGCCGGCGGTGACCTCGGTTATCATTGGGGCCAATTCGATGGAGCAGTTGGAGGACAATCTGAAGAGTGTCGATATCGGGTTTAGTCCTGAGGAGTTGGAGAAGGTGGATGTTGTGAGCAAGCTGCCGGAGGAATATCCGGGGTGGATGCTGGCCTGGACGGGGAGGGACCGGCAGGCGTAGGGGGTGGAAATTTGTGAGCCCGCCGCGGGAGCGGCGGGCTTTTTTGTGGGTGTGGGTGTGGGTGTGGGTGAGGGGGTT
>NZ_DASYCH010000100.1:0-8464 GCF_036500295.1 Puia sp.
TCCCCGCCGCAGATTCAGCACCGACGCACCCGGCGTAAAGACCTTGCTCTTCAGCGCCGTCACCGGCCGGAAACCCGACAACACCGCCGCCGGATACAGCCCCGAAAGCAGGGACACCCCGATCCATAACCCCAGCAGAAACCCGCCCGTCGTCCAGTCCAGCCACTCCAGCGATATCTGCTTGTCAAGGAAATTATTCATCAGCGGCAGGAACATCCGGATACTAAGCCCCGCCGCGAGGATCGCCATCCCCGTCAACAGAAACGCCTCGGTCATCAGTTGCCGCATCAGCTGTTGCCGCGTCGCGCCCAGCGTCTTGCGGATGCCCACCTCCTTCGACTGCCGGATCGCCAGCGCCGTCGAAAGGTTCGTATAATTGATGCACGCGGCGAGGATCAGAAACAGGCCGATCGCCCCCACGAGATACAGGTACTTCATCGAGATCGTATAACTGGGGTTACTCGACGTAAACCGCGTATCGTAGTGGATCGTTGGCAGCGGCTGCAACAGATACCGCGTCTTCTGCCGGGTCTCTTCGCTCTTCAGATGGTCCCTGACCAGGCCCGCCAGGATATGTTCCACCGGCGCCACATTCGCCGCCGACGGCAGCGTCACATAGGTGTAGCCGCTGGAATTCATCGACCATTGATCGATGCTGAAGCCCCCGGTAAAGTCGGCGCTAAAACTCTTATAGGAGATGAGCAGGTTATAAGGGAGATGGGTGTTGGTGGGGCCATCGGCTACCACCGCCGCCACCTGCAGGTCGACCTTGCCGTTGACCTTGATGCGTTTGCCCACCGCCGCTTCCTTGCCGAAATAGCGGCGCGCCGTCGACTCCGTCAGCACGCAAAACCCCGGCTCGGAAAAGGCCCGCGCCAGGCTGCCGTCTTTTATCGTTAGCGGGAACACGCGGGGAAATACCGAGTCGCCAAAAACGATCCTGGTCTCTTTCAGGGTCTGCTCGCCGACCAGCACCGTCATATCGTTTTGCCAGTCGATCTGCGTTACCTGGGCGCCACCCGGCAGCAATGCCCGCAACGCCGTGGCCATCGGGTAAGGCGTCACTGCCCCATAGGACACGCCGCTCTCGCCCGTATTCTCCGTCACCACGCGGTACACCTTCGCGCCGCCGGCCTTCTCCATTCCCCGGTCGAAACCGGATTCAAAAAAGATCAGCAGCGCGATCAGCAAAGCCGCCGTCACGCTGATATACAACCCAAAAAAGTTAAGTGCGAAAAATCCCTTGTTCTTGCGAAGCCGCCGCCAGGCGGTCAGGAGGTAGTTGAACAACATGTAGTAATAATTTAAGCCTACCCTCCCGCAACATAATAAATGCCGATCTCTCAGACAATTGGTTATCAGCCAGATGCGATTGATATCGCTCCGCACGCTTGTTCGCTTATGATACACCGGCCGTCCGCTGGCAAACCTATCCTTTCTTCTTTGGCGCCGCTCCCGCCTTCGCCGGCGCCGCCACCCCAATTACCGTGCTGAGGGGCACCCCCGCCCACTTCACCACCTTCGTCGCCGTCCCCGCGGGCTCACCAACGCCCACGCCTTCCCCCACCAACACCACATTGAACACCCGCTTCTTCAGCATCCCCGGGAAACTCCCCTTCGCCGCGCCAATGCTCAAGGTCTTCGTCTTATCGGTCCATTTGATCGTCGTCGTCGCAAACTGCCCCTGCTCATACCCATACCCCTCATTCTCGTCTTCGTAAAGGGTAAAGGACCCGTCCGCCCCCGGATACACCCGCAACTCGAGCGTATCGGTGCTTTTCTGCGTCGCATACTCCTCATTGGGACCCATCGGCACGATCGACCCCGCCCGCACAAAGAGCGGCATCGTCGCGACCGGCGCCTCGACATCGCTCCTCACTCCTCCACCCACCCTTCTCCCCGTCCAGAAGTCGTACCACTCCCCCCTCGGCAGATACACACTGCGACTCGTCGCCCCCGGTGTCGTCACCGGGCTCACCAGGAATGCCGGCCCGAACATGTACTCATCTTTTATTGAGTATACCGCCGTATCCTCGCGCCAGTCGAATGCCAGCGCCCGCATCATGGTATACTGTTCCTGCGTGACCTTCCCCGCCAGCGAGTAGATATAAGGTAACAACCGGTAACGCAGATTGTCATAGTTCAGCAGGATATTGCGCGTCGGCTCATCCCAGTTACGCGAATACAAGGCCCGCTCTCCCTTACCATGGATCCTGAACACGGGACAAAACGCCCCAAACTGAAACCACCTCGTAAACAATTCCCGAAACTCCGGTCTCGACCAGTCCGGCGCCTGCCAGTGATAGTGGTACCCGCCGATATCCGAGGTCCAGTACGGGATCCCCGACGCACAGGCGTTGATCCCCTGCGGAACCTGGTCTTCAAAGGAATGCCAGGTACACTCGATATCCGAGGACCAGAGCGTCGTGGCGTTGCGCTGCGCCCCCGCAAAACTCTGCCGGGAGAGGAAGAAGGCTCGCTTGCCCGGGATATCCTTCCGCCAGCCCTTATAGATACCGTCCGTGTGCATCAGCGAATAGGTATTGAAATAATCGATGCCTTTACCCAAAAAGAACTGTGCACTCCGTCTCGCGTCCAGCAACGTCCCATTATCCGGTTCACACTGATCGATCCACCACGCATCCCACCCATAGCGCTTCACCAGGCTGTCCCGCGCCTGTTCCCAGTATAGTTGCCGGGCCGCGGGGTTATGCGCGTCGTAATAGGTGTCGAAGGTATGCGTCACGACGTTGTCCCAGGTGATCGCGGTCAGCCCGCCCATCGCCTTCAGCGCGTCGAAATTGGCGGTTCCCTTCCCAAACACCGGCCATATCGAGATCATCGCATGCAGGTGTTCGTTATGGAGTGAATCTACCATCGCTTTCGGGTCGGGATAGCGTTGCGGGTTCATCACATGACTGCCGATGGGCAGCGGCTCCCAGTAATACCAGTCCTGCACCACCACGTCCACGGGGATATGCGCCTTGCGGTAACCCGCACCTGCCGCCAGCACCTCGGCCTGCGACTTATAGCGGTCCTCGCTCTGAAAGAGGCCATAGGCCCACTTCCCGAACATCGGCGCCCGCCCCGTCGCATCGCGATACTGCGAGACGATGCGGTCGAAGTCCGGGCCGTAAAAGAAATAATAGTCGATCTTATTGCCGCTCTCCGAGACGTATTGGTATTTCGTCGGGTCGGCCCCCACAAACTTCGAGGCACTGTAATTATCCCACAGCAACCCATAACCTTTCGTGGAGAGGAGGACCGGGATCGCGCCCGTCATGTATTTGATCAGCATCTCCTGGTTGCGGCCCTTGTAGTTGATGGCCAGCGAATCCAGCGGGTGACAGCCGAGGCCGAAAAGCCCTTCATCCCGGGGGGACCAGAACGTGGTCGAGCAGGAATAGGTGCGGATATTGGCCACCACCTGTGCCTGCATGGATTTATTGTCGGTTCCGTACTCGGCGAGGATCGCATTCCCACTCAGATCGTCATAGGAGATGGCGTTATTGCTCTTGTCAACGGTGATCTTTAGCCGCTTTGTCGTGATGACAACAGCGGTGCTGGTCTCGCTCACGGTGAAATCCGTCGCCCCGCCGTAGCGGTTTACCACGACCAGCGAAGGCTTCTGCTGCATCCGCGGCAGCATCGTGTACTTCACTTCGATCACGTCCGGCTGACAAACCCGGATGATCATCGACCCGATATCCAGCGTAAAATTCACCGCGTCCCCGTCCTTCTGCCAGGATTTCACCGAGGCCCGAACCGACGCCGCGGCCATCCCGGTAAGCAATAGGAAAAGCAAGGTTCTCTTAGCATAAATCGTTAGCATACAGTCTATTTTGAGGAGGTATTTTGCCGAAGGCTCCTAAAGATAAGGCATTCCCGGGAAAATGCTGCAATCGATTGCAACGCGCACATTGGCGTCCCCTTCGGGCCGGGCTCTCGGTCGCGCACGGCGCTCCTGCCGATCCCTGACGCATCTCCTCCACTCAAATAGGTGGTTTTCCCTCTATTTACATATCAACTTTCAATCATATATTTGATCCGCTAACACTAATCAAAAACACCGATCATGAACAGAAAACAACTCCTCCCCCTCCTCCTATTGCTATACCTGCCCGCCTGCGTCTCCCTCGACCAGGTCCGCACCTTCAGCAAAAACGCCTGCGGCATCCTCTCCTCCATCAACGACCTCGACTACTCCTTCAAGGCAAGCTATATAAAATATACGCTTCCCGGCAAGGACTTCGACCTCTCACTGAAGGAACCCACCCCCGACACCGCCGCACTCCGGCTATTCGGGCAGGCCGACGCCACCATCGCCATGTTCTCCAACGCCCTGCTCGCCTATTTCTCCGGCCTCGGTCAGCTGGCCGATCCATCCACCGGCAGCACCGACTATTCCAAACTCGGGGATGCCATCAAAGGCAATGAGAAGGTGTTGAACAAACTCCACATCACCGGCGACCAGGTCGAAGCGGGCGTCTCGCTCGCGCACAAGATCACCGACGCGCTGACCCGACATTACAAGGAGGAGAAGATCAAGGAGGTGATCCTTGAAGATACTGCGGCCGTTCGCAAAGTCGTGGAGGCGCTCTCGGCCGGCCTGAGCGAACTCCAGAACAATATCGTCTCCGACCAGGGCCAGCTAAAGGCAAAATATTTTCTCGTCACCGCCGACCCCGACATCGACAAGGGTGCGCGGATCCTCTTCGCCCGCGAATACCAAAAGGAGGTCACCGAACTCGAGGAGAAGAAGCACGCCATCGCCGCGCAGAAGCGTGGCCTCGAGGTGCTGTACCGCGGCCATCAGGACATCGCCGATAGGCTGAGGGATAACAAACTCTCCGCCGGCCAGATCCTGAGCCTGCTCGAGCAATATTCCGCCGACCTCCAGACCATTTATAACGATATCAAAAAACTCGCAAAATAATTTATCATGGCAACCAACCTCGATCTCACCCAACTCGGCCTCGCGTACCAAAGCGCCGGCAAAGCCATCAACGATCGCATCAGCGACGATTTCAACGACCTCGACTTTCACCAGGTGCAGGAACTCTCCAATAAAGCCCAGGATCTCTTCATAAAAAGCAAATCACTTTTCGCCCTCGCCACCATCTCGCTCCAGGACGATGCCAAGGCCAGTCTTCAATCGCTGTCGGACGCGTCCGATAAGCTCAACAAGGCCATCGCCAAACTCGCCAGGATCCAAAAGATCGTCAACATCGCGACCGATCTCGTCTCCATCGCCGGCGACGTCCTCAGCGCCGACTTCAAAGAGATCCCCGGCTCGGTCAAAAGCCTGCTCGCGGATATCTCCGCCAAACCCGGCGAATAAGCGCGGGTCCAAAATCCGATCTTTGCCCTCATGACGCACCGCGACGCCGTCTCCCTCCTCGATCATTCCGCCCTCCGCGGCTTCACCCGCATGCCCATGCCCCTGCCCGGCCATCCGCCCCTCCATTGGGCCGATCTCGGCTGCGGCGCAGGCACCTTCACGGTTGCGCTTGCCGACTACCTGCCGGCCGGCAGCACCATCGACGCCATCGACCTCACGCCCGGCATCAAAAAACAAACGACGCCCGCCGGCATCCACATCCAGCCGATGGCCGCGGACTTCACCCTCCCCAACCCCGCCCTCAACCGGCTCGACGGCATCCTCATGGCCAACTCACTGCATTATGTCAACGACAAACCCGCCTTCCTCAAAACCCTCCACGCCGCGCTAAAACCCGGCGGTCTCCTGGCTCTTGTCGAATACGACACCGACACCCCCGTCGCGCGGTGGGTGCCATTTCCCGTGTCCTTCACCACCGCCACCCGCCTCTTGACCCCACCCCACTGGCAGACTCCCCAAAAAGGCAATACGCATCCCTCGGCCTTCGGCCGCAGCAGGCTCTATGCAGCATTTGCAATAAGAAAATAATGGGTTCCGCCTAGGGCAGCTCCGCCGAGACGTAGCAGGAATAGTTCTGCGCGCCGGGCGACCAGTGAAAGTACAATCCACCATTGAGCCTTTTCATATCCTGAAATTGCTCGTTGGGAATGGTAAGGTTCTGCTCGAAGATCTTCCGCGGCGGCATATTGACCGTTTCGACAAAAACCTGCAACAGATAGTCCCCGGACAAAAATTCATACTGGCTATAGTCATTGGGAATAAGAAAATGATGATCCGTCCCCAGTCCGCGCTTATTGACAAAAACCCCGGCGCCCCTGGCCGGGCCATGATCCTCATATTGCCACAGATTAAAATTCTGGATGGACTCTCCCCTCTGCAATCGAACGAACATGTTCTGAATATAAATGCCCCGTTCTGCTGTGCAATACAGTAGCATGGGTACGGACACCTTTTTCTGGGGTCCGCCGGGACCATTGGGACCAAGATAGATCTTCGGCGGACGGGTCATCTTAACGATGCCCCGTTTTAGCCGGCTGGTCCAAAGCGAGTAAAAGGACACGGCAAGCGCAAGGAACGATATCAGGTAAGGGACTGGCATTTTCAGTTGATTTGAAAGATTCCTAGTTTAATGGCTACCAGAACGAGTCCAACCCGGCTCTTTACGTTGAACTTTTGAAACAGGCTATCCCGATATCCATCAACCGTCCTGGGACTTAGATACAGCCTATCCGCCATCTCCTTGAGGGTAAACTCCGAACACATCAGCCGCAGTACCTCCCTCTCTCTATCGGATAGCGTAACCGCTACACCCGTCGACCCGTCCGTTGCATCGGATCGCGCATTGGAAATCGACCTGGCCAGTTTTTGCACAATGGGTTCGCTATAATAGTATCCCTTTTCAACAACGATATTCAAGGCAGACAATAACTCTTCGGCGTCGATGTCCTTCATCAAATATCCCCTGGCCCCGTTTTTTAGCATGCGCATGATCGTAATGTCTGAATCGTACATCGATAGGATCAAAACCTTTACATCCGGTTTGTTCTGTTTAAGCCAAAAAGTCGTCTCACCCCCATCCATCCCGGACATAATGATATCAACCAACACGATATCCGGCGTCAGATCGGCATCGAGCTTTTCCATTTGCCGGATCATGTCCCGCCCGTCGGAGGCCTGAAGACAGACCCGAAACCGGGGCTCAAAAGTGGAAATAAGTGCCGCCAATCCTCCCCTTAGTAAGACATGATCATCGACCAATGCAACATTGATCGGGCCCTGCTCAATTTTCATAAACGGTTTGTTTTATCGGCATGCAAATAATGATCGCTGTTCCCGCGCCGGAAGTCGAATCAAATTCGACGGACGCATTTAATAGTTTGGCGCGATTGCGGATATTGATCAGCCCCAATCCATTTTGTACCGCCCAGTTGGTTGGTGACGGATCAAAGCCGATCCCGTTATCGGCAATTTTCAGTCTCAGATCCGCGATCGAAAAGGATAGCACAACACGTACATGGCTCGCTTGGGCATGTTTGACAATATTTTGCAACGCTTCCTGGACGATCCTGAACAGGACCATCTTTGTTTCCCTTTTTAACTCGTAGACCGTTCCGTTCACCTCAAAGACGATCTCGAAAAACCCGCCTCTTTTTAATCTATCCAACTCATTCTCAATGAGAAACTGAAAACTGACGTTATCAATGTGTGAGCTGTTCAACGCCTTCGCCATAGAACCCAGGTCATACAGCCCCTGGTTCAGCAATTTCCTGATCTCGGCGATCCTTTCGCGGTTGCACTCCGGCACCTCACGATCGAGAAAATTCATATGGAGCTTTGCCAACGACAGTACTTGTCCCACATTATCATGGATCTCTTCCGAGACCATCCGAAACGTTTCTTCCTGGGCGTCCAACCCCGCCCTCAACACTTCTTCAGGCAGTCGCTCTCTGATATTCTTCAGATCCCGCTCCGAGTTCCTTAGCTTTTTCGTGCTCTGCCAATACGAATACAACAGGGTACTGTAGAGCAGCGCGACCACCGTTTTAGCGATGGTACCCGTATCGACAGGATTCCACATCATATAGTAGAACAAATAGATATTTGCGTAAAACACCTGGTCATGGTTGCGAAAAACGCCCTTTCCTATCCTACGCAAAACACCTGCTCCTCTTTCATAAAACCCCCAAAAAAATAATCCGGCCCCGCGGGTAACCATTCCGGATTTCCGCAGTATTGTTTATAATAAGGCGTAAAAAACGAAAAACCTTCCCATATGCTTCCCAACCCGATCAAAGGAACCTTCCGCAGCCTCTGGAAAAACCGCGCATTCGGCTTCCTCAACATCGCCGGCCTGTCCATCGGCATCGCCTGCGCCGCCTTCATCCTGCTCTGGGTAGAGGACGAGACCACCTTCAACCACAACTTCGCCCAACGCGACTTCCTCTATCACGTCATGCAAAACGAAAAGACGGACCGCGGCATCTTCACCAACGGCTCCACTCCCGGCGCCCTGGCCGACGCCGTGAAGACCGATATCCCCGGGATCCGCAACAGCACCCGCCT